>NZ_JBEZDP010000020.1:0-120482 GCF_040648395.1 Micromonospora sp. NPDC049151 | reverse complement strand
CGCGGCACTGGTGCCGCTGGAGAACTCCATCGGCGGCGCGGTCGGGGTGACGCTCGACGAACTGGTCGAGGGCGACCCGCTGGTGTGTCGATCTTCGATCCGGCCGCCAACCTCATGATCGACTCAGGTGGGTGGGCCGTCAGAGGGAGACGGCGCGGCCGCCCAGGGTCACCGTGAGGCGGCCGTCGGCGGCGAAGGACCAGGCCAGAGCCCCGGAGTACGTGGCGCAGCGGGAGCCGTTGGAGCCGGACCAGAACTGGTTCGAGCCGTCCACGTTTCCGACCGTCTTGTCATTGGAGCCGCTGCCGGCGAAGCGGCAGGACGTGTTGCTCCGGAAGACCGAGGTGCCGGCGTCGAACGAGAAGTTGCGCTCGGTGTTGTCGATGCTCAGGTTGTTCGAGATCGTCATGGTGCCCGGGTTGCGGTTGTACGTGAACCCGTGCTTGCCGTTTCGGTACGCGATGGTGCGCCGGACGGTGTGGTTCACCGCGATGTCCTCGCCGCCGAGCTTGAAGCCGTTGCGGTCACCGTTGCCGTTCTGCGTGCCGTTGCTCAGTGTGCCGTTGCTGTACGCGAGGGAGTCCTCGATGGTCACCGGGCCGATCGCGCCGGTGTCGGACTTGGTGTAGAGGTCCCAGCCGTCGTCGATGTTGTGGTGCGACACCGCGTACCGGAAGACGTTTCCACTGCCGACTGTGAGCTTGGCCGCGAACCCGTCGGCGTCCTCGCCGTCAGAGTCGGCGTTGTCGTGCGACTCCACGCTGACCATGAGGTTGTTCGCGGGCCACTGGTCGCGCGGCGTGCTGGAGGCGATGCGGGACAGTTGCAGCCCGGTGTCGCGGTTGAAGCGGGTCACCGTCCGCTCGATGATGTTGTTGCTGCCGCCGACGAAGATGCCGTTGTCACCGGCCCGCTCCACCACGAGCCCGCGCACGTGCCAGTACGAGGCGTTGAGCGCCAGTCCCCGGTTGGCCGGGTCCTCGCTCATCGCCGAGAAGTTCAGGATCGGCGTCTCGCCCGGGTAGGCGTACAGGTTCTTACGGGCGCTCGACGTGCCGTTGTTGCCGGCGGCGACGGTGACCGTCTGGGACAGGTTGTACGTGCCGCCGCGCAGATAGATCGTGCCGCCCGCCCCGACGCGGGTGATCGCCGTGGCGATCGTGGTGGGGCTGGCCTGGGTGCCGGCCGCCCCGGCGGTGCCGTTCGGCGCGGCGTAGATCGCCCCACCGGCCGGCGGCGTGCTCGGCGGCGGCGTGCTCGGGGGCGGGCTGCTCGGCGGCGGCGTGCTGGGCGGCGGAGCACTGGTCGGCGTGCCGGTGGTCGGGGTGACCCCGCCGGTGCAGGTGACGCCGTTGACCGCGAAGGTGGACGGCACCGGGTTGCTGCTGTTGTTCCAGGTGCCGTTGAAGCCGAACGACGTGCTCGCGTTGGTGCCCAGGCTGCCGTTGTAGCTGACGTTGACGGCGCGCACCGACGCGCCGCTCGCGGTGATGTCGGCGCCCCAGGACTGGGCGACGGTCTGCCCGGCGCCGAAGGTCCAGGTGACGGCCCAGCCGTTGAGCGGGTCGCCGAGGTTCGTCAGGTTGACGTTGGCGGTGAAGCCGCCGCCCCACTGCGCGGTGACGGCGTAGTCGACGCGGCAGCCAGCGGCCGCCTGCGCGGCGGTCGCGCCGACGGCCAGTCCGGACGCGGCGAGCGCGGCGGTCGCCGCGGCGGACGTCCACAACACCGTACGGCGGTGTCGGTTGTTCATGGTGGTCTCCTGCGGGTGGTGGTGCCGTGCCCCCGCCGGCACCGATGCCCGGTCGGTGTCGGGGACGGGCCTTGATACCCGGACGTCAGTGCCACGAACGCTCACGCCTCCCGCGCAGTAAGCGCTTTCAGCGCAGCCTAACGACGGACGTCGATACGGTCAAACCTTCGCGCGCACTGAACGATCGCGCCGCGCCGTCCGTATCCACTGCCGACCGGAACATCGGCCGGAACCGCGATGCCGGAGCGGGCACGAGCACGATTCCTCCAGTCGTCACTTCGCACCGTGGAGACGGGGCGGCAGCCGCCGCGCCGGCCCTCCCGGTCAACCAGAGGAGAGGTGCATGGCCAGGGGTACGCGCAAGACCGCGGTCCTGAAGCTCGGCGGGGTGGGCGCCCTCGCGGCGCTGTTGTTCGCCGGTGGGCTGCAACTGGCGTCGGCGGGCGAGAACAACCGCCCGGCCGCCACCGCCGCAGCGCAGACCGTGAACTGCCCGACCGTACGCGACAAGCTGCCCGCCGTCCCGGCGGCTGCATCGGCCCAGGTGGAACGGGAACTGGCCAACCTGGACCAGGAAATCGCCCGGCAGAACGAGCGGCTGGCCCGGCAGGCGGTACGCCCCGAGGGCGGCCCGGCGTTCCTCGACAACGCCATCCTCGGCCCGCTGCGCAGCAAGCGCGTCGCCGTGCTCGACCGCATCGAGATCGCGTTCAACCGGATCGGCGCGCAGCGGCCGAACCTGGACGCGCTGGCGGCCTGCACCCTCAACGCCCCGGGCGTGCCGAGCGCCGTCAACGGCGGTGCCGCACAGGGCGGCGGCGGCCAGAACGCGGGCGGCCAGAACGGCAACGGTCAGAACGGCAACGCCGGCGGGCAGAACGGCAACGCGGGCGGCCAGAACGGTAACGCCGGAGGCGCGGCGCGGACCGTGAACTGCCCGCGCGTCGCGCTGCCCGCCGTTCCGGCGGCGGCCGCCGGTCAGGTACAGGCCGAGCTGGCCACGCTGGACAAGCAGATCGCCGAGGCGAACGCCCGCCTCGCCCAGCTCGCGGTACGCCCCGAGGGCGGGCCGGCCTTCATCGACAACGCGATCCTCGGGCCGCTGCGCAGCAAGCGTGTCGCGGCGCTCGACCGCATCGAGATCGCGTTCAACCGGGTCGGCGCGCAGCGCCCGAACCTGGACGCGCTGGCCACCTGCGGCCTGAACTGAGCGCCCGGCCGCGGCCCGGCGGTGCGCATCCCGCCGGGCCGCGACCCGGGGTCACAGCGGTCCGAAGACGTCGGCCGGGTCGGCGTCAAGTGCCAGCGTCTCCAGCACGGTGAGCAGCTGCCGTTCCTCGTACCGGAAGTGCGACTCCATGATCGCCGCCACGCCCTCCAGGTGCCGGGCCAGTTCCCCCGGCGGGGCGTCGCGGGCCACCGCCGCGCTCAGCCCGGCCAGCAGGTACCCGATCATCGAGTGGTCCTGCCGCAGCCGGTCCAGCGTGCCGCGCAGCTCCGGATGCCGCGCCGCGATCGCCGGGAAGAGACTGCGGTCCTCGCCCTCGTGGTGCGCGGTCAGCGCCGCGCAGAACCCGTGACAGAACAACAGCAGGTCACGCGCCGCCGGGCGGGCCGGCTCACCGTCGGCGAGCGCCCGCCGGGTCACCTCCAGCGCCTCGCGCAGCCGCCCGTGGACGGCGCGCATCTCCCGGCTCCAGGCCACCAGCCTGGCCTGTTCGCCCTCAGCCACGAGGCGAGGGCGAAGGGACGACGAGTGTCATCGTCGTGCTCCCTTCGGTCCGGCGCCTCCATGCCTGACACGGTCTGCCACCGGCACGCGACGCTGCGCGGAGCCTAACCGGCGGCACCGGTGCCATCAAGTGGTGCCAGCGCTACCCCGGCTCGGCAGCTGGCGGTATGGAGCGAGGGCCCGGTTCTGGCGAGGCTTGAGGACGTACCCGTTCACCTCCGTCGAGGAGTTCCCATGACCCGCCGTACCTTCCCGCTGGCCGTCGGCGCCACGGCCCTGCTGACCGTCACCGCGCTCGGTGTGCCCGCCGCGTCCGCCGCGACCACCGACACCCGGCGTCCCGCCGCCGACGCCGTCCAGACGCGACTGGACGGCCTGGTCGCCGAGCACGGCTTCCCCGGGGCGCTGGCCTCCGTCCGCCGCGAGGGCCGGGTGCGCGACTACACCGCCGGGGTCGGGGACCTGCGCACCGGCGCCGGGATCCCCCGTGACGCCCGGGTGCGCGTCGGCAGCAACACCAAGACGTTCACCGCAGTGGTCGTCCTCCAGCTCGTCGGCGAGGGCAAGATCGACCTGGATGCCACCGTCGAGCGCTACCTACCCGGCATGGTGCGCGCCAACGGCAACGACGGGCGGCGGATCACCGTACGCCAGTTGTTGCAGCAGACCAGCGGCCTGCCCGACTACGACGACGTGGTCTTCACCGAGGAGCAGGATCTGATCGACAGGCGCAGCGAGTACTTCGACCCGCGCCGGCTCGTGGACGAGGCGCTCACCCAGTCCCGCCGCTTCCCGCCGGGGACGAAGTGGGAGTACAGCAACACCAACTACGTCCTGGCCGGACTGATCGTCGAGCGGGTCACCAAGCGCCCGGTCGGTGAGGAGATCACCCGGCGGATCATCGAGCCGCTGCGGCTGCGCGACACGTACTGGCCGCAGACCGGCGAGCAGGACCTGCCCGGCCGGCTGCCGCGCGGATACGTGGCGGTGGGGCCCGGCGCGCCGTGGGTCGACGTGACCCGGATGGACCCGTCGCTGGGCTGGGCCGCCGGCCAGCTCGTCTCGACGCCGTCGGATCTGCGCGCGTTCTTCGAGGCGCTGCTGGCGGGCAAGCTGCTCAAGCCGGCCCAGCAGGCGGCCCTGACGCGTACCGTGCCGGCGCCCGACTTCGAG
The DNA here is from genome assembly GCF_040648395.1 of Micromonospora sp. NPDC049151. Classification (NCBI taxonomy): domain Bacteria; kingdom Bacillati; phylum Actinomycetota; class Actinomycetes; order Micromonosporales; family Micromonosporaceae; genus Micromonospora; species Micromonospora sp. NPDC049151. The sequence continues at coordinate 115,824 of NZ_JBEZDP010000020.1, read as the reverse complement.
CCCAGCGGCGAATGGGCGTACGGCCTGGGCATCGCCCGGCACGAGCTGCCCTGCGGCGGCCACGCCTGGGGGCACGGCGGCGACATCCAGGGCTTCGAGACGCGCAACCTGTCCACCACGGACGGGCGCAGCGCGGTGGTCGCGGTGACCGCGCTGCCGACCGGCCTGGAGATGCTGGAGGCGGTCACCAGCACCGTCGACGCGGCCCTGTGCGGCACCGACTGATCCAGGTCACACCGCACGCGCGCCGCCTCACCGCGAGGCGGCGCGCGTGCGTACGCCTATCGCCGGCCGTCGAGATAGCGCAGCACGGCGGTGACCCGGCGGTCGGCGCGGTCGTCCGGCGGCAGGCTGAGCTTCGCGAAGATGTTGCGGATGTGCTTGTGCACCGCGCCGTCGGTGACGAACAGCCGTTCCGCGATCGCGCCGTTGCCCAGCCCCTCGGCCATCAGCGCCAGCACCTCGTGCTCCCGCGGCGACAGCTCGGCCAGCGCGGTGTCCGGCCGCCGGTTGCGGGCGAGCAGCTGCCCGACCACCTCGGGGTCGATCACGCTGCCGCCGCTCGCGACGCGGTGCAGCGCGGCGAGGAACTCCTCGACCCGGCCCACCCGCTCCTTGAGCAGGTAGCCGAGCCCGGAGGCGCCGACCGAGAACAGCTCGGTGGCGAAGGCCTGCTCGACGTACGCGGACAGGACCAGCACCGGGAGGCCCGGCAGGCGGCGGCGGGCCTCGACCGCGGCGACGATCCCCTCGTCGGTGTGGGTGGGCGGCATCCGCACGTCGACGATCGCCACGTCCGGGCGGTGCTCGTCCACGGCGGTCAGGAACTCGTCCGGTGTGCCGGCGGTGGCGACCACGTCCAGGTCCTCGGCGCGCAGCAGCAGCGCCAGCCCCTCGCGCAGCAGCGCGTCGTCCTCGGCGATCACGATCCGCATGGCAGCTCCACGTGCATCCTCGTCGGTCCTCCCGCAGGACTCGTCAGCGTCATCCGCCCGTCGTACGCCTCGACCCGGCGGCGGATGCCGGTCAGCCCGGAGCCGCGCGCCTCGTCGGCGTCGCCGCGCCCGTCGTCGGTGACCGTCACGAGCAGCCGGTCCCCCTCCCGGCGCACGGCGACCTCCACGGCGCCCGCGCCACTGTGCCGGACCACGTTCGTCAGCGCCTCGGCCACCACGAAGTACGCGGTGGCCTCGACCGACGCCGCGCAGCGCGCGTCGACGTCCACCGACAGGCGGCACGGCACCGCGCACTCCGCGGCGAGCCCGGCGAGCGCCCCGGCCAGCCCCCGGTCGCCGAGCACCGGCGGCAGGATGCCCCGCACCACCGTACGCAGCTCGCCGAGCGCCTGCTCGGCCGCGTTCTGCGCGCGTTCCAGGATCTCGTCGGCGCGGTCCGGGTCACGGCGTACCGCCCGCCGGGCGGCGCCGAGCAGCACGTTCACCGCGACGAGCCGGTTCTGGGTGCCGTCGTGCAGCGAGCGTTCGATCCGCCGCAGCTCCACCGCGTGGGCGTCGAGCGCGGCGGCCCGGGTGGCGGTGAGCTCGGCGACCCGCAGCGACAGGTCGAACCCGGGCGGCGGGGGCAGCAGCCGGCGGCCCGGCCGGGCCTGGATCCGGGCCAGCGCCGGCCCGGTCGCGACCGCGAGCACCAGCCAGCCGATGCCGAGCACGCCGACCACCAGCGCGTCGCCGAGCCCGTCGACGCGCCACCAGCCGATCCCGGGCGCGCCGGCCTCCGGCGGCACCAGCCGGTACCACAGCGGGAAGGTCATGTCCTGCACGGCGTAGATCGGCAGCGCGAGCGCGATCAGCCCGGCGACGAAGCCGAGCGTGGCGTGGGCGCCGACCCAGCGCAGCTCCCGCCGGACGACCGGGTCGCGCAGCGCCGGCCGCAGCCCGTCCGGCACCGGGCCGGGCGCCGGGATCGGCGACCCCCACCGGGACAGCCGGGCGCGCTCCCGGTCGGCCACCGACCGCACCGCCCGCAGCATCCCGGGTACGAGCAGCAGCCCGACCCCGCCGGCGCAGGCGGCCGCCACGACGATCACCCCGAACAGCGCGCCAAGTGCCAGCACGGCCGTGCCCAGCCCGCCGACCAGGTGTTCCAGCGCGTCCACCGAGGCGCGGAACCGCCCGCGCACGTATTCCATCCCGGCCCACCCCCGGCCGACACGATAGGTCACCGCGGTCCCCGCGCGGCAGGGCCGGGCACGGAAGGTACAGCCTGCTGTACCTCGGTCGTCGTGCTGGCGGGATCGTTCCGGGCGGGCCGCGCGCCTAGCGTTGGTGGCAGACGAGATCGCCCGAGGAGGCAGCCGTGAACGAGCTGGACCGTACCGCCGAGAACACCGCCGCGACGACGCCCGTCACCCGGATGCGCCCGCTGCTGTGGCTGGTGCTCATCGTCAGCGTGGCGGCGAACGTGACGCTGTCGAGCCTGCTGGACAACCCGTGGGCCGGCTCGGCCTTCGGCGCGCTGGCGCTGGCGTCCGGCGTGACCCTGGCCATGAACCACTACCGCAACCGCTGATCCTCACCCGGCCGCGACGCCGGTAGGAGGGTGACAGCGCAGGGCGGGCCGCGTCGCGGCCCGCCCTGCGGCGTTACCGGCGCCGATCGGCGAGCGCTAACGAATTCATTGACATCAAGCTATGTGAACGCCAGGCTAAGGGACGTTGTTAGCGTTAACGCGGCCGTCATCTCCACCACAGAGAAAGGCCACCGTCGTGCCCCTGACCCGACGTGCGTTCACGGTCGGCGCCCTGTCCGCCGCCGCCACCGCCACCGGCGCGCTCAGCCTGCCGCGCGGCGCGCTCGCGGCCGCGAACACCGCCTACGCGATGGCCTACTTCACCGAGACGCCGAACGGCCTCGGCGCCGACTACGGCCTGCACCTGGCCGTCAGCCGGGACGGGCTGAACTGGACGCCGCTGAACCAGAACAACCCGGTGGTCACCCCGACCGCCGGTCAGCTCGGTCTGCGCGACCCGTTCGTGCTGCGCCGCACCGACGGCACGTTCGTGGTGCTGGCCACCGACCTCAAGGGCACCAACTGGGGGCTGACCAGCCAGTACCTGCACGTGTGGGACTCGGCCGACCTGACCGCGTTCACCGGCTACCGGCGCATCCGGATGCACACGCTCGACACCCACACGTGGGCGCCGACCGCGTTCTGGGACGCCGCCCGGGGCCAGTACGCCATCGTCTACTCCGCGAACAACGGCCGGGACGTGCTGTTCGTCAACTACACGAGCGACTTCCGCACCGTCAGCGCCCCGCAGGTCTACTTCAGCCCGAATTTCGGGGTGCTCGACGGCGACGTGGTGGTCGACGGCGCCACCACGTACCTCTACTACAAGAACCTCAACGACGGATACCTCTACGGCGCCCGCTCCACCACCGCCGCGCCGAACAGCTTCACCACGTACACCAGCGGGCTGCGACAGGGCAACGCGATCGAGGCGCCGCTGCTGCTGCGTACGAACGAGGGTGGCTGGCGGCTGTGGGGCGACTCGTTCAGCCCGGTCAACAACGACTACTACGCCTGGTCCACGACGACCATCTCCGGCAACTCGTGGACGCCGCTGAACCAGCGCGACTACACCCCGCCGCTGAACTCCAAGCACGGCTCGATGATCGGCATCACCGATGCCGAGTACGCCGGGCTGGTCAACCGCTGGGGCATGCCCAACTGGGTGCGGCTCAAGTCGTCGAACCTGCCCGACCGCTACGTCCGGCACGCCGACCGGGTCGCCCGCGTCGACGCGTACCCGTTCGACCCGTACCAGGACCAGATGTGGCGCATGGTCCCCGGCCTGGCCGACTCCGCCGGCGTCTCGTTCGAGTCGGTCAACTATCCCGGCAACTACCTGCGGCACTACGACTACGCGGTCCGGCTGGACCCGAACGACGGCACCGCCACGTTCCGCGCCGACGCCACCTTCCACCGCACCGCCGGGCTGGCCGACGCCGCCTGGTCGTCGTTCCGCTCGCACAACTTCCCCACCCGCTACCTGCGGCACTACGACTACCGGCTGCGCATCGACCCGCTCGGCGCCGGCTCCCCCGCGATCGACCGGCAGGACGCCACCTTCCGGGTCACCGCGTAACCGTCCCACCACCACCGTCCCCGCCACGGAGGCAGTCCATGCCCGCTCCCCTGGTGAACCGCCGCTTCCTGCTCCGCGCCACCGGCGCCACCGCCGTCGCGGCCACCGCCGGCGCCGCCGCCGGGTCCGTCCTCTCCGGGGGTACGGCGCGCGCCGCGCTGCCGCCGGCCCGCCCCGACATCGGCGTGTCCGCGTACGCGTTCGACCCCGGCCAGGTAAGGCTGACCGCCGGCCGCTGGCAGGACAACCAGAACCGTACTGTCGCCTACCTGCGCTTCGTCGACGTGAACCGGCTGCTCTACAACTTCCGGGCCAACCACCGTCTCTCCACCGGCGGCGCCGCCGCCAACGGCGGGTGGGACGCGCCGAACTTCCCGTTCCGCACCCACATGCAGGGGCACTTCCTGACCGCCTGGGCGCAGGCGTGGGCGGTGCTCGGCGACACCACCTGCCGGGACAAGGCGCTCACCATGGTCGCCGAGCTGGCCCGCTGCCAGGCAAACAACGGCGCGGCCGGCTTCGGCGCCGGCTACCTGTCCGGCTTCCCGGAGTCCGACTTCACCGCGCTGGAGGCCCGGACGCTCAGCAACGGCAACGTCCCCTACTACTGCATCCACAAGACGCTGGCCGGGCTGCTCGACGTGTGGCGGCTGATCGGCAGCACCCAGGCCCGGGACGTGCTGCTGGCGCTGGCCGGGTGGGTCGACCAGCGCACCGGCCGGCTCACCTCGGCGCAGACGCAGGCCATGCTCGGCACCGAGTTCGGCGGCATGAACGCGGTGCTCACCGACCTCTACCAGCAGACCGGCGACGGGCGGTGGCTCACCGTCGCGCAGCGGTTCGACCACGCCGCCGTGTTCAATCCACTCGCCGCCAACTCCGACCAGCTCAACGGCTTGCACGCGAACACGCAGGTGCCCAAGTGGATCGGCGCGGCCCGGGAGTACAAGGCCACCGGCGTCACCCGCTACCGGGACATCGCCGCGAACGCGTGGGCCATCACGGTCGGCGCCCACACGTACGCCATCGGCGGCAACAGCCAGGCCGAGCACTTCCGCGCACCGAACGCGATCGCCGGCTACCTGCGCAACGACACCTGCGAGGCGTGCAACACGTACAACATGCTCAAGCTGACCCGGGAGCTGTGGCAGCTCGACCCGGAGCGGGTCGCGTACGCCGACTTCTACGAGCGCGCGCTGCTCAACCACATGATCGGCCAGCAGAACCCGGCCGACGCGCACGGCCACGTCACCTACTTCACCCCGCTCAACCCGGGCGGGCGGCGCGGCGTCGGCCCGGCGTGGGGCGGTGGAACGTGGAGCACCGACTACAACTCCTTCTGGTGCTGCCAGGGCACCGGGCTGGAGACCAACACGACGCTGGCGGACGCGATCTACTTCCACAACGGCACCACGCTGACCGTCAACCTGTTCGTCCCGTCGGTGCTCACCTGGAGCCAGCGCGGCATCACCGTCACGCAGGCCACCTCGTACCCGGTCGGCGACACCACGACGCTCACCGTCACCGGCTCGGTGGCCGGTTCGTGGACGATGCGGATCCGGATCCCGGCGTGGACCAGCGGCGCGAGCGTCAGCGTCAACGGCGTCGCGGCGGGCATCGCCACCACGCCCGGCACCTACGCCGTCCTGACCCGCGCCTGGACCTCCGGCGACACGGTCACGGTCCGGCTGCCCATGCGGGTGGCCACCGTCGCCGCCAACGACGACGCGGCGGTCCAGGCCGTCACGTACGGGCCGGTGGTGCTCTCCGGCAACTACGGCAACACCGCGTTGAGTGCCCTGCCGACGCTGGACCCCGCCTCGGTCACCCGCACCGGCACGGGCAGTCTCGCGTTCACCGCCCGGGCCGACGGCGCCACCGTCAACCTCGGCCCGTTCTACGACGCCCACGGGCACAACTACACGGTCTACTGGCGGGTCGGCGCGGGCGGTGGCGGCGGTGAGGCGAGCTTCCGGCTGGCGAACGCGGCGAGCGGGCTGGTGCTCGGCATCCAGAACATGTCCACCGCCGACGGCGGGCTCGCCCTGCAGTGGGGTGACACCGGCACCGCCGACCACGACTGGCAGCTCGTGGTCGACGGGTCGGCGCTGCGGCTGCGCAACGTCAACAGCGGCAAGGTGCTGGGCGTGGAGAACATGTCCACGGCCGACGGCGCCCGGATCCTCCAGTGGGCGGACAACGGCACCGCCGACCATCTGTGGACGGTGGTCGACGTCGGCGACGGCAGCCACAAGCTGCGCAACGTACACACCGGCAAGCTGCTCGGCATCTCCGGCGGCTCGACCGCGCAGGGCGCCTTCGCCGTGCAGGACCCGGACAACGGCAGCCCGGACAACCAGTGGCGGTTCCTGCCCAACGGGGCGCGGCGCATCCAGAACCTCGGCAGCGGGCTGGTGCTCGGCGTGCAGGACATGTCGACCGCCGACGGCGGGCCGGTCATCCAGTGGGGCGACACCGGCACCGCCGACCACCTCTGGACCGCCCTGGTGGACACCGGCGGCTACCTGCGACTGCGCAACGGCAACAGCGGCAAGGTGCTGGGCGTCGAGGGCGGTTCGAGCGCGGCCGGCGCCCGGATCGTCCAGTGGGCCGACAACGGCACCGCCGACCACAGGTGGCGGCTGCGGTACGTCGGAGGAGGCTGGTTCCGGATCCAGTGCGCGAACGGGGGCCGGGTGCTCGGCCTGAGCGGCGGCTCCGGCGCCCAGGGCGCGCAGGCGGTCCTCGCCGACGACACCGGGGCCGCGCACCAGCGCTGGCGGTTCCTGTAGATCCCGTGGTGACGGTGGGAGCGGGCTGGCCGCTTCCACCGTCACCGGGTCGTTCGGGGCTCAGGGGGTCAGGGGATCAGGGCGTCCACGGCGGGCGTCCAGGTCGCCTCGTCCCGCACGTCGTCGGCGACGGTGATCCCCTGGGCGATCTTCAGCAGCTCGGCCTGGGGCAGCCGGCTGCCGAGGGTCTGGGAGCTGACCTGGACGACGACTGTGCCGTCAGCGCTCCAGATGTTGCAGAACCCGCCTCTGCGGGCCGGCCCCGGATAGCACCTCGCCGCACCGGGCTCCGGTGACTGGTTGGAGTTGCGGCTCGGCGTGACGAAGATGTGGAACCCGTCCCTGATCGTGCCTTCGCCCGAGTCGAACGGTGCGGTCAGGCCGGTGGTGGGCAGGGCCGGCCTGGTGTACGTCGCGCCGCCGTAGTCACCGCCACGGGCGGTGGCGATGCCACTCAGGCCGGGCATGGCGTGCGTGCCGACCTGCAACGGCACGTAGCCCTTCGGCACGTAGCCCACTGTGAACGGCAGCGGAGCCGGCGTCGGCCCGGCCGGCTTCAGGCCCGCGACCAGGCCGGTCAGGTCCCCGAAGCTCGGCGTCGCCGGGTCGTCGGAGATCGACGTCACGGCCGCCCAGGCGTTGTGGGCGTACTGCCAGGCGAACAGCTTGTTGCCCGGCTCCAGCGGCTGACTCGGGTCGAGGGCGTACGGCAGCGTCGCCCGCACCGCCTTGCGCCCGGCCACCGTGATGTTCCGCCCGTGCTTGATCGCCGCCGGATCGAAGGCGCCGGGCCGATAGACGGTCAGGTAGGCCCAGAGCGACGGCTTCGCCCCGGCGGCCGCCCTCTCGTGCTGCTCCCACGACTCCGCCTCTTCCGCGCTGACGGGCTTGTCGTTCGAGGTGTGCCGGTCGGAGTAGACGGGGGCGATCTGGTACGCGGTCGACACGACTATCGGATCCTGCACGTGCAGCGTGCCCGCGTCGTACCCGGTGAAGGTGAAGGTGAACGGCGAGGCGTCAGGCCAGGGGCTGGCGCCCGGACGCGGCGCCCCGGACACCGCCGAGGTCTCCCCGGCGTCGCGCCTCGCCCCCAGGATCGGCACGGTGATCGCGCCGGCGACCGCCACCGCGACGAGGGCCGCCGCGCCGGCTGTCGCGAACCGGGTCCGGCGGCGCCGTTCGGCGTGCCGTCCGGCCGCGACGATGTCGTCGACGGTACGGCCCATCGGCGGCTCGTCGGCGGTCACGGTGTCCACCAGCTCACGCAACTGCATTCGTCCACTCCCCTATCGGCTTGCCGGTGAGATCGAGGTGTTCGCCGCCCAGTGACTCGCGCAGCTTCGCCAGCCCTCGGGAGACCTGGCTCTTGGCCGTGCCGACAGTGCAGTCGAGCACGGCGGCGGTGTCCTCCAGGCTCAGATCCAGGTAGTGCCGCAGCACCACGGCGGCCCGCTGCCGCGCCGGCACGGCTTCGAGCGCGACCTGCAGGCGCATCCGCTCGTCGGTCGTCGCCGCCGTGTCCCGCACCGTGACGTCCGGCACGGCGTCGCCGGCCGACCGCTCGCGCCGCCAGGGCCGGCGCGTCTCGTCGACCGCGGCCCGGTAGACCATGGTCTTGACGTAGAGATCGGGCCGCTCCAGCTTCGGCCAGCGCGGATAGAGCTTGACCAGCGCGTTGGCCACGGCGTCCTCCGCGGCGTGCCAGTCGCCGCAGGTCATGTACGCCAGCTTGCGCAGCGACGCCATCTGCGACGTCACGAACTCGCGGAACGCCTGCTCGTCTTCGGCTCTCAACTGACTGCCTCCTCATGACGGAGGTAGAACGCACAGACCCACCCGAGACGTTGCACGCGCGGCCCACCCGATTGCGCCGCGCCCGCGCCGGTCCCGGTCAGTACCGTCCCGGCGGCGGCGCTGACCACGAGCGGATCATGGTCGCCAGCAGCGCCGGATGGTCTGTCGTCCCGCGCATGTCCACCGCGCGCCGGCAGCAGATCGTCACGCCGGTGGACGCCAGGATCTGCTGCCGGGCACCGTCGTCGATGCGTCGGTATCCGACCGGCACGCACGAGCGCACGTCCGGCACGCCACCGGCGCGCAGGTTGAGGTCGCCGCCGAGGACGGTCGGCGCGTTCCCGTCGCCCCGGGTCTGCGGCACCACCGCGCCGAGCAACTGACCGCACTGGGCCAGCGCCACCTGGCCGCTGGTGTTCGCCAGGTGCGTGGTGCAGGCGTGCAGCCCGTCGGCCCGGACACAGAGCCAGACCCGCTCCTCCGGGTCGGCGAGGTCCTGCGCCGGATAGGTTCCCCGGTGCACCGACGACCGCGCGTCCCGGCCGTCGAGGCGGGTCAGCAGACCGATCCCGTACGGCTCGCCGTTGTCGCACCGGGTGGGCCCCCGGGAGGGGCGGTCACCGGCGGCCTGGAACGCGGACACCACGGTGCCGCCGGTACGGGCGGCCCGCAGCGTACGCCCCAGCGTCACCACGTCGTCGCGGCAGATCTCGTTGAGCGTGACCACGTCGGGCGCCTCGGCGGCGATCACGTCGGCGGCCTGACGGACGGCCCGGCCGGTGTAGCAGCCGGCCCGCCCGCTGTTGCACAGGTTCATCTGGAGCACCCGCAGCGTTCCCGGACCGGTGGTGCCGGCGCTCGACGACCCGGCGGGCAGCCCGGCCACGACGAGCAGGCACACCACGGCCAGCACCCGGCGGACACGCCGGGTCGGACGGGTGGCCGGCTGCGCTGACAGCGGGGCTCCAACGGGTACGGGCGGCGGCGGGCGCCGGTGATCCTATCGCCGTGACGTGCCAGTCGCCGCCCGGCCGGCCTACCTCGGCACGGCCCGGAACCACGCCTCCCGGTCGTCCGGGTCGGGCCCGCGCCGGTGCAGCGTCGGCGGCTCTTCACCGGTGACCGGCGCGTAGTGGTCGAAGGTGGTGGTCAGGACCGCCTCGCCGCCGGTGAGATCGGGCAGGGCGGCGACCACCCGCGGCACCCGGGCGGACGGCAGGGTGCCGCTCACCTCCAGGTAGCCGCCCGCGACGGCGGTGTCGTGGACGACCGCGCCGAGCCGGCCGAGCAGCGCCAGCACCGTCTCCACCGCGTGCCGGGGCAGGTTGACGTCGAACCGTTCGATCGGCTGGCACACCCGCGTCCCGGCCTGCCGCAGCGCGGCGGCGACCACGACCGGGGCGAGGTTGCGGAAGTCCGCCGCCACCGTCGAGATGGACTTGTCGAACTTCTGGTGCGGGCGGCTCTGCCGGGGCCAGTACCGCGACGCCGTCATGGTGACGGTGCAGTCGGTGACCGGCCAGCCGTGCCGGCCCTGCCGTAGCGCCGCCCGTACGCCCTCCTCGGTGGCGGCGACGAACGCCGGGGGCAGCCGGCCCGGTTCGATCCCGGGCCGGAACCCGATGCCGTGCCCGGCCGGTGCGGCCTCGATGCGCAACCCCAGCCCGGCCAGGTACGGGTTGCCGCGTTCCCGTACCCGCTCCTCGGCGGTGCCGGTGCCGGCGACCCGTTCGACGCAGGCGGTGAGCGTGCCGGAGAACCGCACCCGGACGCCGTACCGCTCCTCCATCAGGGCCGCGAGAACCTCCTTCTGGACCTCGCCGTGCAGACGGATCACCGCCTCCGCCTGCTGCTCGTCGAGGCGCAGGTCCACCAGCGGGTCCTCGTCGGCCAACTCGGCCAGGCCGGCGAACATCGCGAGGCGCTGCCCCGGGTCGACCGGTTCGACGACCGCCTGGCGGGTCGGCGGCGGGAACCGGTAGCCGTGCCGCCGGGGCGGGTCGCCGATGTGCTGGCCGATCCGGGCCGACACCCCGCGTACCGCCGCGATCTGCCCGGCGGAGACCGTCCGGCGCACCAGCACGCCCGCGGGTTCGATGACGGCGATCTCGGTCACCGGCTGCGGACGACCGCCGTCGAGCCGCACCCGGTCCCGCACACGCAGATGCCCGGACCACAGTCGCAACCAGACGCGCCGGCCGTGCCCGTCCCGGTCGACGGCGAAGACGGTGCCCGCAGGCGGACCGTCCCGTGCCTCGCCGTACGGCAGCAGGCCGGCCAGGACGTCGCACAACGCGCGTACCCCGGCGCCGGTGATCGCCGAGCCGCACACCGCCGGGACCAGGTCGGCGCGGCGCACCGCGCGCCGGATCGCCCGCCTGACGTCGCGGACGCGGACCGGCCGGTCGGTCAGCCAGCGCGCCGCCACCGCGTCGTCGACCTCCGCCACCTCCGCCACCACCGGTTCGGCGTCGAGGCCGACCGCCCGTACCCGGGCCTCGCGTGTGCCCTGGCCGGTGACGGTGGTGAGCGGGACCGGCCGCGCGCCGAGCCGCTGCCGCACCTGGGCCGTCGCCCGGTCCACGTCGGCGCCGCCGCGGTCGACCTTGTTGAAGAAGAACACGGTCGGTACGCCGATACGGCGCAGCGCCCGCCAGATCGCGACGGTCTGCGGCTGGACGCCCTCCACGCTCGACACCACGAGCACGGCGGCGTCGAGTACGGTCAGCGACCGCTCGACCTCCGCGATGAAGTCGGGGTGGCCGGGCGTGTCCAGCAGGTTGACGCGCAGATCACCGACGGCGATCGACGTGACAGCCGCCCGGATGGTGATGCCACGGCGGCGTTCCAGCTCCATCGAGTCGGTCCGCGTCGTGCCGGCGTCGACGCTGCCCGGCTCGGCCACGGCGCCCGCCTCGTAGAGCAGGCGTTCGGTCAGGCTGGTCTTTCCGGCGTCAACATGGGCGACGATCCCGAGGTTCAACAGGGCCAAGGCGGAGCTCCACGGTAGGACGGTCAGGGGTCCGAAGCGTGGAAGCTGCTCGCATTGTCTCTCCTGGTCCTTGTCGTGGTGGCGGCGCTCGCCGCCGGTGTGCAGTCCTACCTTGCCCGCCCGTCGCGATCGTCACCACCGAATTCGGTCCGGCTCAGCGCACGGACGCGGCCGTACTCGGCCAGGGCGTGGAAGGCGGCCTTGGGCGTCCACGAGCCGTCCGGCAGCACGCGCACGATCCCCCGTGACGCCAGGTCGTAGTCGTGCTCGGGGTCGCGGGTGGTCGGCAGGTGCCGGTTCGCGAACGTGTACACGAACGCCGCCTCCACCCCGCCGGCCTCGTAGTCGCGCAGCAGGTCGACGATGTAGCGCGCCTGGCCCTCCTCGTCGCGCTCCAGCTTCGCGGTGAGCTTCGCCGCACGGCCGCGCTCGTCGTAGACCACCGGCTCGGTCGCGCCCGCGACGTCGGCCGCGCCGCGGAACGTGCAGCAGCCGAACTCGGTCGCCGCGTACGGCTTGCCCTGTCCCACGGCAGCCGCCAGGGACTGCGGGAACGCCGCGGAGTTGGTCGCGTCGCGGTAGCCGGCGTCGCTGGCGATGATGTCGAACGCCGCCCAGTCGACGTCCTCCAGCGGAATCGAGGCGTATCCGACGGGGCCGCCGAAGCGCTCCCGCACCGCGGGTACCGCTTCGGCGAGGAAGTCGCGCACCGCGGCCCGGGCGGCCGGGACCGCCTCCCGCATGCGCATCGGGTCGGTGAAAAGCGCCATGCGCTCGGTCAGGTCACGGCCGGGCAGGAAACCGTCGGTGAACATGGAGATCTCGGAACCGGTGAGATAGACGACCGGTGCGCCGTCACTTCGCAGCCGCTCGGCCCGCTCGGCGCCGTCGAGCAGGAACGCCATGAGGCCGTCGCGGTCCAGGCCGTTGGTGAACGGGCAGTACCACACCTCGAGCCCTGCCTCGGCCGCCAGCCGCGCGGTCAGCTCCAGCCGGTCCTGCACGCCGCCGGTGACGCGGATCGCGTCGCACCGCAGCTCGTCGCGGATGACACGCAGGTCGCTCCGCACGATGCCGGGGTCGAACGGCTCGTGGGTGGTGGACCCGGCGCTCACGAAGCCGGTGTCGTAGTTCATGCCGAAGACGCGCATCGCTCACTCCCCGCCTGCATAAGGTACGCGTCGTACCCTATAAGGTACGACGCGTACCCTGCAAGCATGAGCAGGAGGCGACGGGGCGAGGAGCTGGAACAGGCGATCCTGCGGGCCGCGGCGGAGGAACTACGCGAGTCCGGCTACGCGGGGATGACGATGGACGGGGTCGCCGCGCGAGCCGGGACCAACAAGAACGCCATCTACCGCCGATGGCCGCACCGGGCGGCGCTGGGCATCGCGGCGTACCGCCACCTGTCCGACGACGCCATGCCGAACCCGGACACGGGCACGCTGCGAGGCGACGCGCTGGAGATGCTCCGGCTCGCAAACGAGACGTGGTCGTCGCCGCACGGGGCCGTCCTGCGCGGCCTGCTCGCCGCCGCGGCCGAGGATCCGGAGCTGCTCACGCTCATGCGAGAACGATCCGGCGCCGACACCATGGACCGCGCGTGGATCGGGATGCTGGAACGGGCCGCCGCCCGGGGCGAGGCGCCGGCGGCGGCAGTCCGTCACCGGGTGGCGACGGTACCGATGATGCTGCTGCGCGCCGAGTACGCGATGCGCGGCGTCCCGTCCGTCCCCGACGAGGTGCTGGTCGAGATCGTGGACGAGGTGTTCCTGCCCCTGGTACGTGGTCGCGGCTGACGCCACCGTTCAGCGGTGGGCCGCCCGGCGCCGGATCCGCCAGACCCGCAGCGCCACGACGACACCGATCACGGCCAGCAGGGCCCACTCCCCGATGCCCAGTTCCCGCTCCAGATAGCGGTAGGAGGCGGCGCCCAGGTAGCCCAGCAACGCCACGGCCGTCGCCCACACCAGCCCGCCGGCCAGGTTCGCCCGGAGGAACACCGGCCACCGCATCCCACCGGTGCCGGCCACCAGGGGGACCACGGCGCGCAGCACCGCCACCCAGCGTCCGACGAGCACCGCCCACGCCCCGCGCCGGGCGACCAGGCGGCGGGCCCGCGCGATGTCGAGGCGCCGTCGCAGCACCCGTGGAGCGCGGGCGAGCACACCCGGGCCGTAGCGGCGGCCGAGGGCGTACCCGGCCTGGTCACCGAGGCAGGCCCCGGCCGTCCCGGCGGCCACCACCGCCCACAGCGGCAGCGCGCCACCGTGGGCCACCAGCCCGCCGATCAGGATCGCCGTCTCACCCGGCACGACGAGCCCGAGCAGCGTCGAGGACTCCAGCGCCGGCAGGACGAACACCAGCGTCAGGACGAGGACCGGCGGCAGCCCGACGAGCGTCTGCAGAACCTTGTCCACCACCAGCTGATTGTCGCCCCCCACGGGTTCACCGGTGGCGAACAGCCGGCGGCGCCGGGCCGGATGTCGTCGACGAGCCGGACCGAGGGCCGGGGCTGGCCACCTCGTACCGACCGGGACGGGAGGCTGCACGGGCCGGACCGGGAACCGCACCCCGGTGAGGTCCTCGGACATGACCCAGAGCCGCGGGTGGCCCTTCACCTCGTAGCGTCCGCCGGGGCCGTAGTACTGGCCGCCGAGCACGGCGGGGTCGGTGGCGGCGCGCAGGGTCGGCAGCGCGCCCATCGCCGGGGTCTGGGTGATCAGCGGGGTGAGCCAGGTGAGCGGGAGCCCGTCAGCACCAGGTCAGCGTCGAGTTGACTCGCGTGACGTTGCTGATCGTGTTGTTCGCGCCGCCGCACGGGTTCTGGGTGATGTTCGTGTTGGTGACCGTCAGGTTCTGGAAGCGGATACCGGAGGAGATCGGGAACTCGGTCCGCGACGCGATCCGCACCTCGCCGCCGCCGGTCACCGTGCCGGACACCCCGGCGATCGTGACGTTGTAGCAGTTCTCCACGAGGATCGAGTTGTTGCCGGTGTTGGAGATGGTCACCCGGTCGATGACCGCGCCGCCGGACTCCGACACGCAGAAGATCCCCCGGCCACCGCCGGACGCGATCACCGTGCCGACCCGGATGTTCGTCGGGTACGAGCTGCCGATCCGGCCGTTGCGGTTGGCCATCCGGAACGCCGCGTAGCCGGTCCCGGTGCCCGCGCCCTGCGCGTCGACGGTGCCCACAGTGGCGTTGATCGTGTCGTTGAGCAGCAGACCGGAGTAGCCGGTGTTGCGCGCGGTGACGGTGCCGATGGTCAGGCCGTCCACACCGTACGTCTCCACGCCGTGCGCGCCCGTTCCGGACACGTACACGGTGTCGATGCGCACGTTGCGCACCTTGACCGCCCGGTCGCCGCCGTGGTTGTCGATCCGGATCCCCAGGCCGCCGGACAGCCGCATGTCGATCTGTCCGAGCGTCAGGTTGTTCACGTTGCGCATGAAGATCCCGTACAGCGGCGCCCCGGTGAGGGTCAGGTTCTGCACCTCGACGTCGGTGGTCCCGCGCGAGTAGACGGGCGCGTAGTCGCCCGACCCCGAGCCGGTCACGTTTATCGTGCCGCAGACCGCGAGCGTCGTGTACGACGGCAGCGACAGCCGCGACCCCGCGCTCATCGATCCGGATCCGCGCACCACCACCCGCTGCTTCGCGGTCCGCCCGGCGGAGAGGGAGTTCACCGCGGCCTGCGCCGCCGCCAGCATGTCCGAGCCCGAGTACACGGTCGACGATCCGTTGCGGGCCGTCCAGGTGCCGCCGCTCAGCACGGCCTCGGCCTGGTAGGCACCGCTGCCACACCCGGTGGACGGCGGCGGCGTGGTCGGCGTGCCGCCGGTGCCCACCCGGACCATCTGCCACTGCTGGTTGGTGCCGTTGAGATCGGTGTACTGACTGACCCGGGCACCGTCGGCTGTCGACCTCTCCCAGACCTCCAGGGCCTTGCCGGAGTGCCTGTTGATCAGACGGACGTAGCTGCCGTCCGAGTCGAGGACCTGGAACTGCTGGTTCGTGCCGTTGAGGTCGGGCCACTGCCGGTACTCCGCGCCGTCGGCGACGTTCCACTCCCACAGGTCCACCACCTTGCCGCTGTGGCGGGCCCGCAGGCGGTAGTAGCCGCTGCCGGAGGAGACGAACTGGAACTGCTGCCACTCGCCGTCGTTGCGGGACCACTGCTGGATGGCCGCGCCGTCGCTGGTCGAGGTGTCCCGGACGTCGAGCACCTTGCCGCTGTTGCGGTTCACCAGCACGTACCAGGCGCTGGTGTCGACGGTGGCCGCCTGCGCCGGCGGCGCGGCCACCACGGCGACGCCGATCACTGCGGCCAGTGCGGCCACCAGGGCCAGCACCAGGCCGGCGGGCCGGCCGCGGTGCGGTGCCGTCACTGCGGGGTTGAGCATCGTTCGACCTCCGGGAAAGGGGTACGCCGA
The DNA here is from genome assembly GCF_040648395.1 of Micromonospora sp. NPDC049151. Taxonomy (NCBI): domain Bacteria; kingdom Bacillati; phylum Actinomycetota; class Actinomycetes; order Micromonosporales; family Micromonosporaceae; genus Micromonospora; species Micromonospora sp. NPDC049151. The sequence goes on along the minus strand of NZ_JBEZDP010000020.1, from coordinate 99,701 downwards.
GGGCGGCGTCAGCGGTTCCGGGGCGCCTACTCCAGGTGGAAAGTGGCCGCCGCCCGGTCGGCGCTCGTACCCACCGTCTCGAGCTGGAGCAGTCCGTCCCGGTGGCGGACGTACCGGCCGGGATAGTTCTGCGATTCCAGCGACAGCCCGTCGGCCGAGGCAAGGCCGGTGCGGCGCTGGAAGCTCGCGTCGCCGTCGAACAGGGCCGAGCCGTCGTCGCGTTCGACGTAGAGGGCGAAGGCCCGGTGCCGCAGGTAGTAGCCGGGGAAGTTCGTCGACTCCAGCGACACCGATCCGGCGCCGGCGAGGCCGGGGACGACACGGAACTGCGAGTCGGCGAGGTTGCTGACGTTCGGCTCGACCCGGGCCCGGTAGTCGTAGTGCCGGACGTAGCTCGTGGTCAGGTCGTGCGAGCGCAGCCGGACCGGGGTGGCCCCGTCCGGTACGGGGACGCCGAAGTTCGGGGTGCCGTCGGCGTTCCAGTACAGCTTCTGGATCCGGGTCCGCCGGTTCGGGTCGTTGAGCGGGTCACCGCTGATGTCCCGGTAGTCGCGGTCGTGGTAGACCAGGATGTCGCTCTGCCCGTCCTCGGAGACGGTGAAGGAGTTGTGGCCGGGGCCGTACTGGCCGGTGGCGGCGTTGCTGGCGAACACGGGGACCGGGCTCTTGCTCCAGGCGGCGGGGTCGAGCAGGTTCGCGCGGGCCGACGCGGTGAGCATGCCGAGGCAGTAGTTCGCGTCGGTGGCGCTGGCCGAGTACGTGAGGAAGACCCGGCCGTTGCGCTGGATCACCGTCGGTCCCTCGGCGACGCGGTAGCCGCGGGTCTCCCAGTCGTACGCCGGCACGACCAGCCGGGCGACCGGACCGGTGATCTGCCACGGTTCGGGGCCCATCCGGGCCAGGTAGACGTTGGAGTTGGTGGTGATGCCCGGTTCCTGCTGGGCCCAGGTCAGGTAGCGCACCCCGTTCACCACGAAGGTCGAGGCGTCGAGGCTGAACGTGTCCCACGGCGTGGTGATCCGGCCGCGTTCGGTCCACGAGCCGGTCAGCGGGTTCGCGCTCGCGTTCTCCAGCACGTACATCCGGATCCGCCACACGTCGTCGGTCCGCCCGGCGGCGAAGTAGACGTACCATCTGCCGTTGATGAAGTGGATCTCCGGGGCCCAGATGTGGGCGCCCATCTCGCCGCTGGTGTGCCGGCGCCAGATCGTCGTCTCGGTGGCGGTGGCGAGCCCTTGGAGGGTGGTGGCCCGCCGGAGCACGATCCGGTCGTACTGCGGCACCGTCGCGGTCATGTAGTAGTAGCCGTCGGTGTGCCGGACGATGTGCGGGTCGGCCCGCTGGTTCACCAGCGGGTTGGTGTAGCTCACCGCGGGCGCGGCCGACGCGGGGCCGGGCACGGCGAGGCCGGCTGAGGTGGTGAGCAGCGCGAGCGCCGCGGCCAGGATCGGGCGGAGTAGGTGCCGAGGCGACATGCGCGCCCTCCCAGGTAGCCGGAGATCAGTACACGTAGGGCCAGGCAGCGGCGTCGTAGCCGATGCGGTTGACGCCGAGCAGTGACGCGCCGTTGTCGGCGTAGTAGTGGTAGAAGAGGACGTCGCCGTCGGTGTCGGCGAGGACCGCCTGGTGGCCGGGGCCGTGCACGCTGCCGTGCGACGCCAGGATCTGCGTGCCGCCCCCGGCCAGCATGTCCCGGCCCGCGCGGTCCACGAACGGCCCGGTGGGGCTCGCCGAACGACCGACCATGATCCGGTACGTGCTGGCGGCGCCCTGGCAGCAGCGGTCGAACGAGACGTACAGGTAGTACCAGGCACCGCGCTTGACCAGGACGGGCGCTTCGATGCCGGGGCCGTAGTTCGCGAGCGCGTAGACGGCGGTGCCGAGCCGGCGTCCGCTGGCCGGGTCGATCGGGATCATCTTGATGCCGGACCAGAACGAGCCGAAGGTGAGCCACCAGCGGCCCTGGTCGTCGACGGTGAGGTTCGGGTCGATGGCGTTGACGTCGTCAGTGGTCCGCGACTCGACGACCAGCCCTTCGTGGGTCCAGCTCCCGGCGTTCCCGGTGGTGCTGGTGGCGAGGAAGATCGCCGAGCGGTTGGAGCCGAACGTCGACGCCGAGTAGTACAGGTAGTAGCGCCCGTTGCGGTACGACAGGTCCGGCGCCCACAGGTTGCGCGCTCCCCCGGTGTACGTGGTGGTCCACGGCGCGCCACCGGGGAAGGCGGCGCCGGCGTTGCGGAAGGCGATCCGGTCGGTGGACGTCTTCAGCGTGATGCCGTCACCGGTGTGCGCGACGACGTAGGTGCCGTCGGGCCGCTTGACCACAGTGGGGTCGTGGACGCCGATGTCCCCGGTCACCCGGCCGGGCTGCGGGTAGGCCGGTGCCGGGGTGGTCGGCGCGGGCGTGGTCGGCGTGCCACCGCCCAGCCGGATCAGTTGCCACTGCTGGTTTGCGCCGTCCAGATCGGCGTAACCGGCCAGCCGCCCACCGTCCGCGGTCGACCACTCCCAGACGTCGACGACCTTGCCCCACTGCCGGTTCACGAACCGCACGAACCCGCCCGCGGAGTCCCGCAACCGGAACTGCTGCGTGGCCGACGACCGGTCGGTGCTCTGCACGAGCTGGGTGCCGTCGCCACCGTCCGGCAACTCCAGCACCTTCCCGCTGTGCCGGGACCGCACCTTGTAGAACCCGCCGCCGACGTCCACGAACTGCCACTGCTGCACCGCGAGGTCGTTGCGCGTCCACTGGTTCACCGGCGCGTTCTCCGCCGTCGACCAGTCGTACAGGTCCATCGCCTTGCCGCTGTGCCGGTTCACGACCACGTACGACGCGGACGTGTCCACTGTCGCCGCCGACGCCGGTGGCATCCCGGCCACCACCCCCGCGGCGAGGAGCAGCGCCGCCGAGGCCAGGGCCGCCGCCGTACGCGTCCTCCGAGCGGTCCCTGTCACGGAAACCTCCTGCGCGTGGTCGCCTCCGGCTCCCGAGGTCACGATCAGGCACAAGGATCATGGCGGCGGTGTTACGTCCGGGTTACCAGCCATGTTTGCGATAACATCGACGTCTGTCAAGGTAAGCGCCGGCCGGGACGGCTCGGTCGCGCTGCCTCCGGCGCGGCTTCCGTGGTTATCGGGACCCGGTCGCGCCCGGGTCGTTGCCGTCCACGATCGATACGGGCGTGCCCAGCTCCACGGTCCGCGACACGGTGCAGAGACGGTCGTGGGACTGCCGCAGCGAGCGGGGCAGCGCCTCGCGGGCCCGGTCACCGTCCGCGCCGGCCGGGAACGTCACCGCGAAGGTGACGGTGAGGTTCTCCATCCGGTTCCCGGCCTCCGGGTCACGGATCTTGTCGCCGGTCACCGTGACCGCGAACCGGGTCGGTTCGGCACGACGGCTGGTCACGTGGTCGACGTCGACGGCGGTGCAGCCACCGAGCGCCGCGAGCAGCAGCTCCACGGGCGTGAAGGTCGCGTCCTCCCCCGTACCCATGGACAGCTCGCCGCCACGGGCGTTGCGCGCGACGTATCTGCCCACGCTGGTGCGCTCGATCTCCACCGACCGGAAGGTGTCCTCACTCATGCCACGAACCTACCGACCGGGCCGACGGCCGACCCACCGGACCGTCCTCGTGACGAGCGGCGGGGACCGCGGCGGACCGCCTCACCCACCGGTCGGCACGGCCGCCGGTCGACGTCAGGCGCTGCCCGCAGCGGGAGAAGACCCACCGCACTCGGGACCGGGTCGCGCAACACGTCTCGCACAGGGCATAGTGGCCGCGGCTCCATCGACCGGTGTTGCCAATATCGGCGAAGGTGGTGGGAAGTGACGACGCGCTCACGTGTCCGATGGACCCGGGCGGCGGCAGTTGTCACGCTGACCGCCGGGACGCTCGCGCTGCCGGCGGCACCCTCGACGGCCGCGCCGGCCGCACCGGAGACGGTGAGCATCCTGAGCGTGTCGGCGGAGAACGTGAAACCCCGCGAGGCGGTACGCGTGCGGTTCCGCGTGACGAACAACGGACGCCGGGCCGAGAAGGCCGTGGTGGTGGTCGGCGGCGGCCTGCGGTGCACCGCCGGATGCCGGGCGGAGCCGAACCTCGGGCCCGGCGAGAGCCGGACCTTCGACGCGACGCTCGTCGCCCCGGATGCCCGCGCGGGCGAGACCACCGGGCTCAACATCTCGGTCGGGGTGCGGCTGGCCGGGCAGAACAGCTACGCCTACAAGCTGGTCTACGTGCACGGCCCGGGTGCGTCGCCGTCCGGTGCGGCCGAGGCGACGGCCGGAGTCAGCGGCGTCTCCGGCCGGGTCCGCGACGCCGACGGAAAGGCGATCGACGGCGCGGACCTGACCATCCGGGACAGCGCGGGCCACGAGTACCGGACGACCAGCAACCGCAGCGGCCAGTTCTCGATCACGTCCGGCGCCGGCAAGACGATCGCCGAGGGACCCATCACGGTCCGAGCAAGCATGGACGGCTACCGCTCCGCCCGCACGACCGTACGCGGCAGCGCCGGTGACGTCGCCACCGTACGGCTGACCCTTTCCGCCGTGGCAACGCCGGCCACGACGCCGCCGTCGCCCACCGCGGAGGCGAGCCCTCTCGCGGCAGGGGACGACGACGGCACCCCCGCGGCCGCGCCGCCCACGCTCAAGGCCGTCAGCGACGAGGGCGGCAGTACGTCGATGTTCCTCCTGGGCGGCCTGCTGGTCGCCGCGGGCCTGGGCGCGCTCGCACTGGTGCTGGTGCGGCGGAGGAACGCACCGAGCGCGGTGGCGGAGGCCGCTCCCCCGGCGACCTGGCAGCCGGCCGGCGGCTTGGCCGACGCTCCGACCGCGATCCTGCACGTCGTGCCCGGCCGGTCGGGCAGGCCGGAGAACCCGCCGCACGATCCGGCGCTCACGTACCGGCTCCCACCTGCCACATCCGACGGTTCCTGATCCGCGACACCCTCCCGGTGGGGCTCGGCGGGCCCGTCACGGGAAGGCGTACGGTGAATCGGGCTCCCCGCCCTGGGCGTCCCTCGGCCTCGATGGTGCCGTGGTGGCTCGTGACGACCTCCTGGAGCAGGGCCAGCCCCAGGCCGAAGCGGCGGTCCCCGGCACCCGCGCCCCTGTGGAACCGGTCGAAGATCCGCCGGGCGTCCGCCTGGTCGAAGCCCTTCCCGGTGTCGGCGATCACGAACTCGGCGGCGTCGCCGACGGCCCGGAGCGTCACGTCGATCCGGCCTCCCGCGGGAGTGTGGGCCAGCGCGTTCGCGAGCAGTTCCCCGACGACCCGGCGCAGGGCCGACTCGACACCCGGCACCGGCAGTGGGTCGCCGGGAGTGTCCAGGGTGAGGGTGACCCGGCGTTCGGCGGCGCGGTCGCTCTCGGCGGCGACGGTCGTCCCGACCAGCGAGGTGAGATCGACCTGCGGATCCGGTTCCCGGTCCGCGGGCGCGGCGGCGAGCCGGGCCGAGAGCAGCAGGTCGTCGACGATCTCGCCGAGCCGGCGGGTGGTGCCGACCAGCCGTTCCAGGTCGTCCAGGTTCGTGGCGGTGCCGTCGTCGCGCGCCCGCCGCGCCATCAGCTGGGCCCGGGTGTGCACATGCGCGATCGGGGTTCGCAGTTCGTGGCTGGCGTCCGCGACGAAGCGGCGCTGCCGGGTCAGCGCCTCCGCGAGCGGTGCGACGGCCCGGCGACCGACGAGCACACCGGTGAGCATGGCGGCGAGCAGCCCGGCTGCCGCCGCGAGGCTGAACGCGAGCAGCAGATGCCGCCGGTCGGACAGCTGGAACCGGGCGTCGAACACGGCCTGGACCACGTCGTCGCCGCGAGCCTCGGTACGCACGTGATAGGTGGTGCCGTTACGCGAAACGGTGGTGGTCTCGGTGTGCCGGGTGGCCGCCACGGTGTCCAGCGCCCCGCGTAACGGGAAGCCCGGGGGCGGCGGGTTCGTGCCGGTGCGCACCGTGACGCCGTCGTACCGGAAGATCCAGCTGCACGCGGGCGGGCCGGCGATCGCGCCGTGTTCCGTGCCCCACTCCAGCTCGCGCTGGATCTGCGCCTCCTGGCTGCGGACCAGGACCGCGTACGAGATGCCGCCGCCCAGCAGCAGCAGGGCGCCGATGGTCAGGCCGACGAGCAGGCCGATGCGCAGCCGCGTCCGGCGGACGACCGCCTGCTCGGCCGTCTCCATCAGAGCGTCCCGAGGCGGTAGCCGAACCCGTGCACGGTGCGTACCACCGGCCGGCCGAGTTTGCGGCGGAGGTAGTAGACGTAGGTGTCCACCACCGAGGCCCCCGCCGCCTCCTCGAAGACCCTACGTCGCAGCGCGGCCCGGGGATGCACGGTGCTCGGCCGGGCCGCCAGCACCCGCAGCAGTTCGAACTCGCGGGTGGACAGCGCCACCCGGGTGCCGTCGGGCAGCACCGCGTCCCGCTGCCCCAGGTCGAGCTGCCCGGCGCCGATCGGCAGCACGTCCGTCGGTTCGGACGTGCGCCGGCACAGCGCCCGGACCCGGGCGCTCAGCTCGTCGAGGTCGAAGGGCTTGACCAGGTAGTCGTCGGCGCCCGCGTCCAGCCCGGCGATCCGGTCGTCGACGGTGCCGAGCGCGGTGAGCATCAGGGTCCGGGCCGGAACCGCCCGGGCGCGCAGCCGGGTGACCAAGTCGAGGCCGTCGAGCGCCGGCAGCATCCGGTCGATGACCATCACGTCGTACGACCGGGTGAGTCCGAGGTGCAGCCCGCGCTGGCCGTCGAAGGCCCGGTCGACGAGATAGCCCTCGTGGCCGAGCGTCTCGGTGAGCATCTCGGTCAGGTCCGTGTCGTCCTCGACCAGCAGCAGCCGGTTCGATCTTCCGCCCCGCATATGTTAACGATCTCATAGATAGCGACCGATGCACGCACTGGTATTTGCCTCTTCAACTATCTGAAACCGCGAGCGCTGGTGCGCGCACCGGATCGGGCCGGCGGGCCTCGCGGCGCTCGATCCAGCTCAGCGCCGGCGTGGTCATCAGCGTGGTGACCAACGCGACAAGCACCAGCACGGTGAACAGCGACGGGTTCACGATGCCCGCCTCCAGTCCCACGTTCAGCGCGATGAGCTGCATCAGACCGCGGGCGTTCATCAGCGCGCCGACCCGCAGCGCGACACCCTGCGGTTCGCCGCGGAGCCGGGCCGCCGCCCAGCAGGCGCCGAACTTGCCGACGATCGCCGCCGTCACGCAGGCCAGCGCGAACAACAGCACCGGCGGGGAGGCGAGCAGGCCGAACTCCGTCCGCAGGCCCGAGTACGTGAAGAACAACGGCAGGAAGAGCGTCGCCGCGACCGGGGTGAGCGTGTCCACCACCCGGTCGGTGTTGGCGGTGCGGGGCATCACCACGCCGACCGCGAACGCGCCGAAGACCGCGTACAGGCCGATCTCGTCGGTGTACCAGGCGACCAGGAAGAGCAGGGCGACGGTGCCGAGCAGGCGGGCCCGGTCGTTGAGGGCACGGTGGCCCATCAGCGTGGAGGCGACCGGCCGCCCGCCGAACCAGAGCACCAGCGCGAACAGGATCGCCCCGCCCGCGGTGACGATCGCGGGACCGGCCCGGCCGGAGGCGAAGGCCAGTACGGCGGCCAGCATGATCCAGGCGACCACGTCGTCGATCGCGCCACTGGCCAGGGAGAGGGTGCCGTGCCGGGTGCCGGCGTGCCCGTGCTCGGTGATGATCCGGGCCAGCATCGGGAACGCGGTGATGGCCAGGGCGACGCCGACGAACGCGGCCGAGACGCCGAGGGACGTCCCCTCGGCCTGGATCGGCACGGCACCGGCGGCCACCGGGACCAGCAGCACCCCCAGAAGGAGCGGCGCGGTGACCCCGGCCAGGGAGATCACGCCGGCGGTGCCGGCGAGCCCGGTGACCCGGTGGGCGCTGAACGCGTACCCGGCCTGGAACATGAACAGCACCAGGCCGACCTGACCCACGACGTAGAGGACCGGGAGCAGGGGGGCCGGGAACAGGGCGTCCTGCACGTCCGGCAGGAGGAGCCCCAGCAGCGACGGCCCGAGGAGTACGCCGGCGAGCATCTCGCTGACCACTGCCGGCTGACCCGCCTTGCCGAGCAGCCAGGCGACTCCTTTGCAGAAGATCAGGATCACCGTGACCGCGATGAAGAACCGTGGCGCGAGCTCAGTTGGTGTCATCGGACAGCCCTCTCGAAATAGTCGGTGCACAACCGCTGCCGGCGGGCGTCGACCACCATCCAGGTGCCGAACACCAGTTGCCGGACACTGCGGCCCACGTCGGCCCACCGGTCCCGCGACCGCATCGCGGCCAGCCGCAGCCGCCCCGGGCCGGTGCGCCCGGCCGGCGTCAGGTAGGCCGGACCCCGGCTGGGCATCGACCGGGTGTGCGAGGCCGAGGAGGTGAGCACGTACCGGCGCAGCACCTCGCGGATCGCGGCGCGCATCATCACCGGCGCGACCCCGCGCGCCGGGCAGGCCCGGTTCGCGGTGACCCCGTACGGGATGAAGTGCGCGTCGGCACGTTTGAGCGTGAGCCACCGGTCCGGGTCGAACCGGTCGTCGCCGGCCGACCCGCCCCGGTGGAACGCCAGGTAGTTGAAGAGCAGCACCGTTCCGGCGGGCAGGGACACCCCGTCGGGCAGCGTGATCGGCGCGGACGTGATCCGGTGCGCGACGCCGAAGAGCGGGTGCACCCGCAGCGTCTCGTCGATCACCCGGTCCAGCGCCTCGTCGTCGTCGAGTCCCCGCTGGACGCCGGGATGCGTGGCGAGAGCCAGCAGCACGTGCGCCGTCGCCTCGGACATCTGCACCACTGCGGTGTTGAAGAAGGCGCCCTGGAGGTACCAGGCCGTCTCCTGCGTGGTGAACGGCGGCGGCAGCGTCACCGGGCAGGTCCCCGCCTCGATCCGGTCGCGCAGATACCGGGTCAGCCGGTCGCGCCGCCGCATGTGCCGCAGGCCGGTGCACTTGAGCCCGTTGACCACGTCCTCGGCGTTGGTGACGATCAACGCCCGCGCGTCCGGCGGGCACGCCTCGCCGAAGACGAGTTCGTAGTAGACCTCGGCCCAGACCGGCATCATCAGGTCGCGCAGCCGGACGTGGCTGGTCCGGCCGGCCGGCAGCCGGTCGAGCGCACGCCGGGTGGCGGCGGTCGCGAGGTCGTCGCAGCGCTGACGGCGTACGGCGAGCACGCGCCGGGTGGTGGCGGCCACCGTCCGGTAGCGGTCGCCCGGCTCCAGATGCTCCTGGTGCATGTGCGGCCCGGGCGCCAGCCAGTACCAGAACAGGTCGGACAGTCCGGCACCCCGGCTGCGGCCGTCCGCCGCCGGATCGGCGTACACGCGCTCGAAGTGCTCCATGCCGACTGTCGGACCCGGCACCGGGACGCCCTCGGCGCCGTTGACGGTGACGAACACCCACTCGCGCAGACGGACCACCGTCCGGGGCAGCCAGTACGGCACGGTCCACGCGATCCCCGCCAGGACCATCAGGACGATCAGGGCGCTCATCCGGCTGCCACCGTGGCGACCAGGTCAACGCGCAGGTCCGCCGGCCCGGTCGCGCCGGCCAGCGCCAGCGCCCGGTCGAGGTCGGCGTGCAGCAGGTCGAGCACGTGACGTACCCCGGCGGCGCCGCCGGCCGCGAGCCCCCAGACCACCGGACGGCCGACGAGCACCGCGCTCGCGCCCAGCGCCAGCGCCACCAGCACGTCGGACCCCCGGCGGACCCCGCCGTCGAGCAGCACCGGCAGCCGCCCCGCGACGGCCTCGACGACGGCGGGCAACGCGTCGAGGGTGGCGAGTGCGCCGTCGAGCTGCCGGCCGCCGTGGTTGGAGACGAGCAGACCGTCGACGCCGTACGAGACGGCCAGCGCCGCGTCCGCCGGATGCAGCACCCCCTTGAGCAGGATCGGCATCGTGGTGACCTCGCGCAGCCAGGCGATCCGCGCCCAGTCCAGCCCGGCGTCCATGCCGATGTCGCGCACCCGGCCGGTCGCGTCGCGCATGTTCTCGCAGACCAGCCCGGCCGGCAGGTCGACGAAGCCGTGCCGCAGGTCGCGTTCCCGCCGGCCGAACACGGGCGAGTCGACCGTGACGACCAGAGCGGTGCAGCCGGCCTTCTCCGCCCGCCGTACCACTGACGCGGTGAAGTCGAGGTCCGTCTGCGGATAGAGCTGGAACCAGAGCGGCCCCCCGGCCGCGGCGATCTCCTCGACCGGCCGGGTGGCCGCCATGCTGACCACCATGACCGTGCCCGCCTCGGCGGCGGCGCGTGCCGTGGCCACCTCGCCCTCGGGGTGGGCCAGCCGGTGGAACGCGGTCGGCGCGATCAGCACCGGCATCGAGATCCGGCTGCCGAGCAGCGAGATCCGCAGGTCGCGCCGGCTCGCGCCGCGCAGGACGCGGGGCACCACGTAGCGCCGGGCGAACGCCGCCTCGTTGGCGCGGACCGTACGCTCCTCGCCGGCCCCACCGGAGAAGAAGTCCCAGTGCACCGGGTCCAGGCGGGCCCGGGCGTCGGCGGCCAGGTCGGCCAGGTTCAGCGCCGGACCGTCCAGCGCGGAACCGGGCGGCGCCGCGCCCTCGAACGGACGCATCTCAACGCTCGGCACTGCTCAGGCAGCGGCCGAGGAACGCGACGAGCGGCGCGACGTGCGTCTGCGGCCGGTCCCACCGGTTCTCCAGGTTCTCCGCCAGGTGATGGGTGGCGACGACCCGGCCCGCGTGGTGGTGACGGACCACCGGGTGCAGGTACGCGGCGTCGTGAGCCTGGCCGGGCACGTCCTGGGCGATCCGGTTGACCGTGACGTCGAACGGGTCCACCCGGTCGTGCTCGGGGCCGTACTCGAGGGTGACGACGAAGGCGTGCGCGTAGTCGTGGTCGGCGGTGCGCAGGCCGGTGCCGGTGAAGTACTCGACCGGCACCTCGTCGTGGTAGCGCGCCTCGGACCCGGCCACCGTGACCACGTCACCGAGGAAGCCGAACTGCTGCCACAGGGCGGAGGTGCGGTTGACCCGCGCGATGACGGCGTCGGCGATCGACTCCGGGGTGGCGTCGAGCTTCTCCGCCGGCCACGGCGTGTCCCCGTACCGTCGCTCCAGGATCCGGTGCAGCGCCCGCACGCCGTACCGGAAGCCGTGGATGAAGCCGCTCGTCGAGCGCTTGAAGTCCCGTTCCTGGGTGATGGTGCCGGCGAAGAACAGGCCGGGGACGTTCACCGACTCCCACTCCGGGGTCTGCGCCGGGAAGCGGTCCCTGATCGCGAGCGCCGGCCGGCACGTGTCGTCGAAGATGGACGCGTCGAAGGCGAACCCGGTGCAGACGAGAACGCGGTCGTACCACAGCTCCTTGACCACCTCGTTCGCCCGGGAGAACGAGAACGTCACGGTGAAGCCGGTGCCGTCGCGTTCGATGCGCTTGACCTCGCCGTCGAGGATCGCGTTCGCCGACTTCAGCTGGTACGTGTCCAGGAAGTTGTTGTTCACCGCGCGCAGGTGCCCGACGTAGTGGGTGCGCCAGGCCATCCGCACCGAACTCGGCCCGGCGACGTGGATCAGCGTGGTGGTCTCCATCAGGTTGTCCGCCGTCTCGAACGCGGAGTTCCCCTTGCCGATGATCAGCACCTTCTGGTCGAGGTAGTCGCGCGGGTCGACGGACATGTCCGCGTACTGCTCGGCCAGTTCCAGTCCCGGGATCGCCGGCAGGTACGGCCGGGAGACGCCGGTGGCGACGATCAGCCGTCGCGCCCGGAAGACCTCCTCCCCCGCCCGGACCTCGAACAGCCCGTCGACCCTGCCGACCGACGTCACCCGGGTGCCGTACCGCACGCGCGCCCCGGTCTTCGCGGCGAAGTCCGCCAGGTAGCGGACCATCACGTCGGCGTCCGGGAAGTACCGTTCGGTGTAGCCGGTGAACCGCAGCGCCGGGTCGTCGCTGAGCAGCGAGTTCCAGTCCAGCCGCAGGTTCAGCTCCGGGTCGTCCGAGCCGGTGTGCGGCTTGTTTATGGAGATCAGTTGCCGGTGGCGGGGATGGGTGGCGAAGAACGCACCCGGGATGTCCGCCTGTTCCAGGACCAGATAGTCACGCTTGCCGTCGGCCTCCAGCAGCGCGGCGAGTTGCAGGCCGGCCGGACCGGCTCCGACGATCAGGTAGTCGAGCGTCATGTGCGTCCACCCTCAGGAAAGAGAAACGGAGAGATCAGCGATCACGTCGGCCGCGCGCCGCACGTCACCGTCGAGCGGCCGGTCCGGGTCGACCGGGGGTACGGCCGCGGCCAGCGCGGCCAGCGCCTCGGCACAGCCGGGCGCGGTCGGCGTACGCGCACCGACGTAGGCGGCCTGGCGCAGCCCCAGCGCGAGCGACCCGACGACGAGGCGCAGCAGCCGGGCCTGGTCCAGCACCCGCAGCGCGGCCTGGGTGCCGAGCGGGATGACGTCCTGGTTGTGCAGGTTCGTCGGCACGCTCTGGATGCTCGCCGGCATGGTGTCCCGGCGGATCTCGGTGATCAGCGCGGTCGCCGCCAGTTGCACCCCCTGGAGCCCGTGCTGCTGTCCCGGCCCGGCGGCCAGCATCGGCGGCAGGCCGCCGTTGCGGTTCGGGTCGACGAGCAGGTCGAGTTGCCGTTCGGCGAGGTTGCCGACCTGCGCCACGACCATCGACAGCACGTCGGCGGCGAACGCGGCCGGCTGCCCGAAGAAGTTCCCGCCGTGCACGACGAGGTCGTCGCCGGGAAAGAACAACGGGTTGTCGGTGACGCTCGCGAGGTCGGCGGCGACGACGGCGTCGACGTAACGCAGGGCGTCCTCGGCGGCGCCGAGCAGTTGCGGCGTGCACCGGATGCTGTACGGCTCCTGGAGCGGGCGTGTGCCGGACGCGACGAGCCCGGCGCTGACCCGGCGCATCCGCGCGCCCACGTCGATGGCGCCCGGATGGCCGTACGCGCGTAGCAGCCGGGCGTCGATGAACTGCGTGCCGCTGCCGAGCAGGTCGGCGAGCAGGCAGGTGAGCACCTGGACCGCCAGGTGCGCGGCGCGGACCGCGTCCAGCGCCAGCGCCGTCGCCGCGGTGGTCAGCGAGGTGCCGTTCACCAGGGCGAGAGCGTCCCGGCCGTCCAGCGGCAGCGGTTCCAGGCCGGCCCGCTCCAGCGCCTCGGCGGCCGGTAGCCGTACCCCGTCCAGGTAGGCGTGGCCACGGCCGCGCAGCGCCTGTGCGGCCGCGCCCAGCGGGATCAGGTCGCCGCTGGCACCGACCGAACCCAGCCGGGGCATCGCGGGGACGAACGTGGTCGCGAGCATCGCCGCGAGGGCGTCGATCACGTGCGGGGAGACCCCCGACGCGCCCCGGGCCAGCGACGCGGCCCGCAGCAGCACCGTCGCGCGGACCACCTCCGGATCGAGGTCCGGGCCCTGGCCCGCGCCGAGGTGGGCGAGCGTGTTGTCGGCCTGGTCGCGCAGGTCGGCGCGGCCCGCGTACCCGACGAGCGCGCCGAAGCCGGTGGTGGCGCCGTACACCGCGCGGTCGTCGCCGAGCACCGTCGCCAGGAAGGTACGGGCGGCGGTGACCCGATCGCGGACCCGCGGACCGACCACGATCTTGATCGGGTCGCGGGCGGCGCGCAGGTCGGCGATCCGCAGTGGAACCCCGAGGTCGACCTCTGTCGTCATGCGACCGGACCCTAGAGACGGATTCTCAGAGCGCTCTGAGATCGGGTCGATACGTTGCGTCGCATGACGCTCGACTATCTGATCATCGGAGCCGGACCGGCCGGGTTGCAGCTCGCTCACCTGCTCGAGCGCGACGGCCGCGACTATCTGGTCGTGGAGGCCGGCCCGGCGCCGGGCACGTTCTTCACCACCTATCCCCGGCACCGGCAACTCATCTCGATCAACAAGGTCTGGACCGGCTCCGACGATCCGGAGTTCAACCTGCGCGCGGACTGGAACTCACTGCTCACCGACGATCCGGCGCTGCTGTTCAAGAACTACAGCCGGCGCTACTTCCCCGACGCCGAGGACCTGGTGCGCTACCTGGCCGACGTCGCCCGCGGGCTGCGGGTCAGATACGACACCCGGGTCACCGGCGTCGCGCGCGACGGCGACCTGTTCACCGTGCGCGCCGGCGACGAGACGGTCACCGCCCGCCGGGTGGTGGTCGCCACCGGCGTGTCCCAGCTGTACGTCCCGCCGATAGAGGGCGCCGAGCTGGCCGAACGGTACGACACGGTCAGCGTCGACCCGGACGACTTCACCGACCAGCGCGTGCTCATCATCGGCAAGGGCAACTCGGCCTTCGAGACCGCCGACGCGCTCGTCGAGACGGCGGCGGTCATCCATGTCGCCGGCCCGCACTCGATCAAGCTGGCATGGCAGTCGCACTACGTCGGGCACCTGCGCGCGGTGAACAACAACTTCCTCGACACGTACCAGCTCAAGTCGCAGAACGCGGTACTCGACGGCACCGTCGAGCGGATCGTCCGGCGCGAGGACGGCGGCTACCGGATCGACTTCCGGTACGCCCGCACCGTCGAGGCGATCCGGCCGATCGACTACGACCGGATCATCCTCTGCACCGGATTCCGGTTCGACGCGAGCATCTTCGACCCGTCCGCCCGGCCACGGCTCGTCATCAACGACCGCTTTCCCGAGCAGACCTCCGCGTACGAGTCGGTGAACGTACCAGGCCTGTACTTCGCCGGCACGCTCACCCAGCAGCGCGACTTCAAACGCTCGACGAACGGGTTCATCCACGGCTTCCGGTACGGCGTACGGGCCCTGCACCGGATCCTCGGCGCCCGCCACCACGGCACGCCGTGGCCCGGCACGCCGCTGGAGGTCACCCCGGAGGCGATCGCCGACGCGATCATCGCCCGGATCAACCGCACCTCGGCGCTGTGGCAGCAGTTCGCCGTCCTCGGCGACGTCGTCGTGGTCTCCGGCGACACCGCGCGCTACCACGAGGAGGTGCCTGTCGCGTACCTGAACGACGGCGGCCTGGGACCGGAACCGTTCGCGTTCGTGGTCACGCTCGAGTACGGGCCGGACCACGACCAGGTCGACCCGTTCGACATCACGGTGCCCCGGATCGCCGAGAACGACGCCGCGCACGCCCACGACGCCAGCTACCTGCACCCCGTCGTCCGGGTCCACAGCGGCGGCCGGGTCGTCGCGGCGCACCACCTCGCGGAGAACCTGGAGAACCACTGGAATCTGCCGGACGTGCACCACCAGCCACTCGTGCTCTTCCTCAAGGGCGTGCTCTCCGATGCCGGCTGAGGTCTGGCCACAGCCCGTACTGGATCTGCTCGCCACCGGCGACGACCGTCCGGTCTTCGAGGAGGGCGCGAGGACCGTCACCACCGCCCAGATGTACCGGCTGGTCCGCCGCGTCGCCGCCGGGCTCCGCGCCGCCGGGGCCGGCCCCGGCGTCGGGGTGGCCCTGCGGCTCGGCGTCACAGCGGAGGCGTTCGCGACGATCATCGCGGCGTTCGCGGTCGGCGCCCGGGTCTCCGGGATCCGCCCCGACCTGAGCCCGGCCCACCGCGCCTGGCAGCTCGGTGAGAACACGCTGCTGCTCGACGACGCCCGGGTCGCCGAACTGGCGCGCAGCCCCGACGACGGGAAGCGGCTGATCGCCGCCGGGCGCCCGGACGACGTCGCCCGGATCATCTGGACCAGCGGCAGCACCGGCAGCCCGAAGGGCTGCGCGCAGACGTACGCGGCGATGAGCGCGGCCTGGGCCCCGTACCCCGATCGCTGGCCCCCGGCGATCGCCGACCTCGCCACCCGGCTCCAGCGGTACCTCGTCTTCGGTTCGCTGAGCAGCCAGGTGATGCTGGAGTACGGCATCCTCACCCTGGCGGCGGGCGGCACAGTGGTCGCGGCCCGCCCTCCTGGTTTCCCCGGCATGATCGCCCGGCACCGGGCGACGGCGAGCGTGATCACCGTGGGCAAGCTGAACCAGCTCGTGCGCGACCAGCGCGCCGACCCGGCCGACCTGAGCAGCCTGCGGGCCCTGCTGGTCTCCGGCTCCCCGCTCGCGCCGGGCCGACTCGCCGAGGCCCTCGACGTGCTCGGGCCCGTCGTCTTCCACGGCTACGGCCAGACCGAGACCGGCATGATCACCATGGTGACGCCGGCCGAGATGCTGGCACACCCGGCCGCCCTCGCCTCGGTGGGCCGGCCTCCCCCGGTGACCGGGCTGTCCATCCGGGACGCCGACGGCCGCCCCGCCACCGAGGGGGAACTGTTCGTCCGGACCCCGGCGCAGGCCGCCGCCTACTGGAACGATCCGGCCGAGACCGCCGAGGTCTTCGTCGACGGCTGGGTCCGCACCCGCGACCTGGCCCGGCTGGACGCCGACGGCTACCTGCACCTGCTCGGCCGGATCCGGGACGTCATCATCGTGCAGGCCAACCTGGTGTACGCCGGTCCGGTCGAACGGGTGCTCGCCGCCGACCCCGCTGTCGCCGAGGCGTACGTGGTCGGCCGTCCCGACGACGTCACCGGGGAGGCGGTGCACGCGTACGTGGTGCCCGCCGCCGATCACGTGCCCGATGCCGGACGGCTGCGTGCGCTGGTGGCGGAGGCGCTGGGGCAAGCGTCGGTCCCCCGGACCATCCAGTCGATCGACCGGGTGCCGGTGGGGCCGAGTGGCAAGCCGGACAAGCGCGCCCTGGAACGTGCGGCGATCAGGTGAACCAGCCATGGCCTAGCATCCGTGCGTGGCCGTACTCGACGAGGCAGCGCAGCGTACCCGCACCCGCCTGCGGGGCACCGCCGTCGGATTCGCCGCCCTGTGGTGCGTCGCCCTAACCGCGTTCGTGGGCGTCAACCTCTGGGTCGGGCTGCGGAACCGGCCGTACCTGCTGGAGTACGGCAGCGACGCGGGTGACCGGTTCGGGACCAACGTCATGGTGCTGCTGTCGTGGCTCGGCATCGTCGCCACTGTCGGCCTCGCCACGTGGATCACAGCGCTGGTGGTGCTGGCGCGGACCCCCGACATGCACACAGGGCTGCGCACCCGGGTCCGCGTGGCGTCGGCGGCGGTGCTCGTCGGCACACCGTTGGTCACCGTCGCCGCGCTCGTCCTCGCGTACGCGCTGATCGTGCCGCGGATCTACGCGGGAGTGCGGTTCTGAAGACCGGGTTCCGTCCGTCTCCGGGAACAAGGACGTGACGGGTTCGGTCCGCATCCGGCCCGGCGAAACCGGAACCGCCGCTCGGCCACGAGCTTGATCAGGCCGACGCTCTACTACCGACTGCTAGTAGTTCCCCTAGGATGGCGACCGCATCTGGTCGGAGCGATGGGCGCCGGGTCCATGTCTCCCTGACGAAGGGATCAGCGGTGCCTTTCCCAGGGCGTCACCGGCTGCCGGCGCGCGGCGCGGCGCGGTGGCTGCTGCTCGTGTGGCTGGCGTGCTGTCCCGCGGTGTTCCTGGTGCTCGGGTTCGCCTCGCCCGCCGCCGCGCACTTCAAGCTGCTCAAGGTCGTACCGGCGGACGGCGCGCGCGTGGACGGCGCGGTCACGCAGATCCGGTTGACGTTCAGCGCCCCGGGCACCCCCACCGGGGCCGGCTTCCGGCTCTCCCGCGAGGGTGCTGCCGTTCCGGTGACCAGTCACACCCCCGACGACGGCCGTACGTGGCTGGTGCACCCGGCCACCGCGCTGACCGGCGGGCAGTTCACGTTGCGCTGGAGCGTGGCCGCCCCGGACGCCCACCCCCTGACCGGCGACGTCACCTTCACCGTGGCCCCGGCAAGCGCGACAGCCACCCCCCGGCACAGCAACGGTCCACCCGGGCATGCCGGTCACGGTGCGCCGGCGCCTCCCTCGGCGTCGCCGCCGGTCCACTCCGGCGGGCACACGGTGGGGTACACCGCCGACGCCGACCGGGGTTCGGTGCGCTTCGTCGGCGCGACGGGACGGTGGCTGTCCTACGGGGCGATCCTGCTCGGGGTGGGCGGACTGGTCTTCGCGTTGACCACGTTGGTGGGAACGCGCGGCGACATCCGGCTGGTCCAGGTCTGGGTCCGGGCCGCCGGCCTGACGGTGGTGGCCGGCACGCTGCTCGAACTCGTCGCGCTGGCGGCGGCGTTCAGCGTCGAGGGCACTCTCGTCTCGGCGTTCGGTGTGGACGCGGTGACCGCGCTCAGCCGTACGCCGGTGGCGGCCGGGCTGGGCCTGCGGTTCGTCGGTGCGGCCGGGCTGCTCGCGGCCGGTTCGCTGGAGGCGGCGCTGATCCGGGGCCGGCACGCGGTCGGGCGGCACGCCGTGGCGACTGTCGCCGCGATCCCGACCGCCCCTCGCCCGCTGGTGGTGCCGCCCGCCGGTGGCGCGAACGGCGACGAGGCGCAACGGGTTCGCGCGCGAGCGGCGCGGCCGGTGCTCCTCGGTGTCACGGTGGCGCTGCTCGTGGGGTCGTTCCTGTTCGACGGGCACACCGTCACCGCGCGACCGCGGGCGATCGTCGTGGCGGCGGATGTGGCGCACACCGTCGCCGCGGCGGTGTGGGTCGGCGGGGTTCTGCTCCTGGCGGCCCTGCTGCTGGGTCGTGCGCGTCTCGGTGTGCCGACCGGCGCCGCGGAGATGGCGGTGCGGTTCTCCGTTCCGGCCACGGCGGCGGTGGCGCTCACGGGTGTCGCCGGTGTCGCGTTGACAGTGGCGATCCTGGACCGGCCGGGTCACCTGGTGAGCACCGGCTGGGGCCGGATGCTCCTGGTCAAGGTCGCGCTGGTGGCGGTCGTCGCCGTCGTCGGGCTCTACAACAGCAGGCGGGTGGTGCCCCGGCTGGACGATCCCACGCCGGACGGGATGCGTCGCCTGCGCCACACGGTGCTGGCGGAGGCGACGCTGATGGTGGCCGTCCTGATGACCACCGCGCTCCTGGTCAACGCCGGCACGTAGGCGGCGCTCACCGGGGGTCGGGGCCTACAGGCAGAACAGGAGGCCGGTCACCACGCCGACGCCCAGGGGCGCGGCCAGGGCGGTCGAGGCGAGCACGGCGCGGGCGAGAACCTCGCGGCGGTGCGGGCGGCCCTGGAGGCGCTGGAGCCGGACGGCCACGTCGGCACCGGCCATCGAGAGCGCGGACGACGGGTGCGGCGCACCGGCGAAAGCCAGCAACGCGTCGCGTACGGCGGCCGGGCCGCATTCGCGGACCGCCGCGGCGTCGGCGCGCAGCTCGACGAGCAGGCGCACGGCCGCGGGGGCCTGCCGGGTCAGGGGCAGCCACGGTACGGCCGCCGCGAGCCCTTCCACCGCCGCCACCAGGAGATGGTGACGCTCCCGCAGGTGTGCCCGCTCATGGCTGAGCACCGCGGCGAGCTGGTCCGGCGGCAGGTCACCGGCGGCGCTGGCCAGGACCGTCAGCCCGCCGGATCCGGGGAGGCTGTAGGCCATCGGCGTCGGGTGGGGGATCCAGAGCACCGCCGCCCCGCCCTCCTCCGACCGGCCACCGGCGAGGGTGAGCAGGTCGGCGTGGGCGCGGCGAGCGCGGTGGGCGCGCACCGCCCGGCGGGTGCACGTCACCGTGAACCGGGCGAGCACGGCCAGCACGAGCAGTGCTCCCGTCGCCCCTGCGATCTCGTCGACGGCGGGTGGCCGGCTGGGTTGCGCCCAGTGCCAGCAGATGCGGGCGAGGTCGTGCAGCGCCCACTGCCGGGTGCTGGCCGGGGCGAGGAGCATCACGGTGGCGAGGACGAAGGTGGCGATCACCGCGACGATCAGGCCGAGCCAGCCGAGCAGCATCGCGACGGGGTCCGCGACGTGCCGGAAGCACAGCCGCAGCGCGGCGGGGCCACACCAGGCGACGACCGTCGCGCCGGTGACGAGGGCGAGCGCGAGGCTCACGCCTCGGACTCCCGCTCGTCGAGGACCTGCCGCAGGATGTGCAGTTCGTGGTCGGAGGCGGACCGGGCGAAGTGCAGCAGCACCAGGTCGGGATGGCTGCTCGTCTCGACGACCCGGCGCAGCGTGCGCGCGATGATCTCCTCACGGGTGCCGGCGGCACGGTAGCGGTAGGCCTTGCCGTCCTTCTGCCGTACGGCCCAGCCCTTGCGGTGCAGGTTGTCCAGCACGGTGAGGACAGTCGTGTACGCCAGTGCCCGGCCGGTGGTCACCGCGTCGAGGACGTCGCGCACGAGCACGGGCTCGGGGGCACGCCACAGGACGTCCATCACCGCCGACTCGAGTCTGCCCAGTTCCGCCACGCGCTCTCCCTTCGTGCCGGACAGGGTACGTCAGGTGTCGTGGCGGTGCGGCCGGTCCCGGCGCCGTGGCCGGGGCCGGCCGCACCCGGCACGCTACAGGCGGTCGAGGATCTTCTGCAGGGTCTGCACCTCGGCGGCCTGATCCGAGGCGATCCTGGCGGCGAGCGCCTTGGCCTCGGGGTTGCGGCCGTCGGCCTGTTCGGTCCTGGCCATGTCGATGGCACCCTTGTGGTGGGCGATCATCATCTCGGCGAACATCTTGTCGAACGCGGTGCCGTTCGCGGCAGTGAGGCCCGCCATCTGCTGCTCGGACATCATGCCGGGCATCCCCGGCATGCCGTGCCCGGGCGTGGCGCTCATGCCGGGCATGCTGTGGTCGCCGGGCAGGTCCGTGGGCTTCCCCCAGGCCGTGAGCCACCCCTTCATGGTGGCGATCTCCGGATCCTGCGCCGCCTTGATCCTTGCGGCCAGGTCCTTCAGTTCGGGGTCGCTCGCGCGCGTCGGGGCCAGGTCGGCCATCGTCACCGCCTGCTGGTGGTGCGGGATCATCATCTGGGCGAACATCACGTCCGCGTCGTTGAATGTGGCGTCGGCCGAGGCGGAGGCGCCCGCCGTGGAACCGCTGCCGGTGCCGTGCGTCATGCCGCCGGTGTCGTCCCCGCCGCCGCAGGCGGCGGTCGCGAGCAGGGCGGACAGGGCGACGCCCGCGAGGGCGGCGCGGCGCAGGATGGTCGGTCTCATCAGGTACGTGGTCCTTGTCGTGAGGTGTGCCGGAACGGAGTCGTCGGATCCGGGCGAGGCGCCGGACCGTGCTCTCCTCACGTACGCAGGACCGTCACGGCTCGCAGTCGCAACCCGATGGGCCGGCGGGGTGGACCCCGGTCCCGGCCGGGCAGGTGTGATCGGGGGCCGGTCGGCGCGCCGGCCCCGCGGCGGGGCCGCCACAGCAGGGACATGGCGCCGAGGACGAGGGCGCCGCCCAGCACCGCCAGGCACACGGTGAACACGTGCGTCCCCTCGCGGTGCCCGGGCGAGCCGTCGTCTCCGTGCGCGGCATCGGGAGCGGTGGCGGCGTGGCCGGTGCTCCCGTGTACGGCGCTCGCGTGGGCGGCGTCGAGCCCGGCCGGGTGGCCGAAGGTGTGCATGCCGAACACCCCGAACGTCACGGCGACGAACAGCGCCAGCCGCAGCAGCGGGTGAGCGCGTCCCATCCCATTCCCTCCGCACGTCCGGCCCGGCACCAGCATCTACTACAGGCGCATAGTAGATGGGATATCACAGCGGACGGGCACGGGGCGGGCGAACGCGTCCAAACGCGCTGCCAGGGAACGCCTACGTGACGCGGTAGGCGGTGTAGCGCACCCGGTCGGCCTCCCGGATCGCCGACGCGACGAAGACGCACTGCTCCAGCACGGCCAGCGCGGGCACCGACGTCTCCAGTCGTACGCCCAGGCGGAAGTAGTACTCGGCGGGGTCCACCGCGTCGCCGCGCAACAACGCCTCGAGGACCTCCGGGCGGCCGCTGCGGACGCCGAAGGTACGGAGGTAGACGTGGCCGCCGTCGGCGGTGCGCGCCGAGTAGCGCGTGTCGATCTCGATCGCGCCGTCGGGGCGGACCACCTGCCAGTCCGCGCCGCCGGGCAGGATGTCGGCCTCGAAGAGGCCGGTGACCCGGCCGCCGACGACGGGCACCACGCGCCGGTGGCCCGCGCGGGTCACCCCGTGATCCTCCAGGGCGCCGAGCCGCGCCTCCACCTCGAACGCGGCCTCCAGGCCGGGAACCGGCGGGTCGCTCGCCGGGCCCGGGCCGGCGGGTCGGCGCGTACTCATGGGGTGTCCTTGGTCTGCGCGAGGGCGTCGCGCAGGCGTTCCAACGCGGGCACCGCGGCGGCGAGGGCCGCCCGGTCCGCCGCCGGCAGGGTGGCCGCGGCGCGGGCGACCAGGTCTCCGCTCGCGAGGTCGAAGCGTGCGAACAGGTCGAGGGCCTTCGGGGTGGCCAGGACGTCGACGTGGCGGTGGTTGCCGGGACGGGGGCGGCGCTCGACGAGACCGTTGCCCTCCATCGTGGTGAGCAGGTTGCTCACAGTGGATCGGCTCAGGCGGAGCCGTTCGGCCAGCTCACCGGGGCCGGCCACGGTGCCCCGTGGCAGCGCCCGCACGATCTCGATCTGCGCGTCCGGGATCTCCGGCAGGTGCTCGGCGGCGCGGGCGGCGGCGAGCAGCGTGCGGCGTAGCGGTGAGATCACCGACGCCAGTCGCGCCGCGTCCAGCCCGGTCGGCTCCGGGCCGGTCACGGCAGGACGCCCGAGAAGACCGTCGGCGTCAGGGAGGCCCGTTCGTTGAGGTCGGCGGGCAGGAAGCCGGCCGCCTTCTTGTACCCGGTGGCGATCTCGATCAGCTCCTGCGGCGGGATGACGTCGTGGATGTGCGCGAACCCGTCCGGCGCGCGCTCGCGGGCGAGCACCATCACCTGTTCCGGGCCCTGCCGCCGGTTGCTCAGCACGAGCGCGGTGGTCGCCGGCCGCCGGTCCGCCTCGTAGGCGTCGAGCGCCGCCCGCACCGTCCGCGCGGTGGCGAGGTGAAAGGCGAGGGTACGCGCGTCAAGGATCGCCTGCGACGCCCCGTTGGAACCGTTCGGATACATCGGGTGCGCCGCGTCGCCGAGCAGCGTCGCGTTCCCGTGGGTCCACGCGTCGATCGGGTCACGGTCCACCATGGGGTATTCGAGGATCTCGTCGGCGGCGGCCAGCAGCTCCGGCACGTCGAGCCAGGGGAAGCGCCAGTCCGCGAAGAGCGAGACGACCGGCGCGGGGTCGACCGCCCGGTTCCAGTCCGCGTTCGGCCCGGCGAAACCGGGCCCGCGCCGCTCGGCGACGACGTTGATCAGGCCGGCGCCGATCGGGTACGCGACGAACTTCTGTTCGGCGTCCCCTGCCATGATCATGGTCCGCCCGTCCAGGAATCCGGGCGCCCGTGCCGTCCCCCGCCACAGCGTCAGCCCGTTCCAGAGCGGCGCTCCCTCGGCGGGCTGATGCTGGCGGCGCAGCGCGGAATGGATGCCGTCCGCTCCGACGATCAGGTCACCCGCGACGCTGACCTCCCCCGCCGCCGTCTCGAAGCGCGCGACGCCGTCGCGGACGCCGACGAGCCGGTGTCCGGTACGGACCGCGTCGGCCCCCAGCCGTTCCCGCACCACGGCGAGCAGTTCCATCTGGAACCGGCCACGGTGCACGGAAAGCTGCGGCCAGCGATATCCGGCGTCCAGCCCGCGCGGCTCGCTCCAGATCTGCTGACCGTACCGGTTGTAGTAGGCCAGTGTGCCGGGTGCGGCGCCCAGCCTTTCCACGCGTTCGCCGAGGCCCAATTCGGTCAATTCACGAACGGCGTGCGGGAGCAGATTGATGCCCACGCCGAGCGGATGCAGCGCGGCGGCGCGCTCGTAGACGGTGATCTCACGGAAGCCGGCCCGGTGCAGGCTGAGCGCGGTGGTGAGGCCACCGATACCAGCGCCCACGATCACGATCGCCAAGTCGTCGCCCCCTCCGCCACCGCACCACCAACCGCACAGTTTGGTCACAAAATCGTCGCTCGTCAAGACGCATTCACATCGATGCCGGACCACTCTGATCGCACCGCGATCCGCCTTATCGGAATTCTTGACAATCAATCGTTTCTGCATGACGCTGATCGACGCGGTCGGATGCTTCACCCCGCTGGGCCGGCCCCACTCCCGAGGTTGCACAAAGGCTGCGCACGGAAGGGCTCGTCCATGAAGAAGGCCACCGCCCTCGCTGTTCTCGCCGGCGTCGTGATCGCCCTGACCGGGTGCACGGACTCCGATGCCACCGATCCGTCCCCCGGGGCCAGCGGCGACCTGCGGAAGGTCCGCGTGGCGGCGCTGCCGATCAGCGAGACCGCCGCGCTGTGGGGCGGCATCAAGGCGGGCATCTTCCGGGAGCAGGGGCTCGATGTGGAGGTCGTGCCCGCACAGGGCGGCGCGCAGGCCATCCCGGCCCTGATCAACGGCGACATCGACTTCGCCATCGGTCAGCCGTTCGGCCCGTTCCGCGCCGATCTGCAGAACCTCGGTGTGGTGATCATCGGCAACTACGCGTCGTCATACGCCGACGGCGACGACATCAACGCCGTACTGGCGTCGGCGAAGTCCGGCATCACCCGGCCGGCCCAGCTCGCGGGGCGCAAGGTCTCGGTGAACAGCCTGGGCGCCGCCGGCGACGTCACGATCATGGCGGCGGTCGAGAAGGACGGCGGCGACCCCACCAAGGTCAAGTTCGTCGAGGTGGCCTTCCCGGACGCCCCGGCCCAGCTCGCCGCCGGCAACATCGACGCCGCCTGGGTGACCGAACCGTTCATCACCCAGATGCGCAAGCGCGGTGACGTCCTCGTGGTCGCCCCCTATCAGGCCACGGTGCCAGGTCTCACCACCCTGACCACGATCACGTCGAGCAAGCTGACGGACTCCGACGCCGCGCTGGTAGCCGACTTCTCGGCGGCGATGAAGAAGACGCTCACCTGGGCCAAGGATCCGGCGAACGAGACGGCCCTGCGGCAGGCCATCAAGGACAACCTCGAACTACCGGACGCGGTGGCGGACTCCGTGCGGCTCCCGGCGTTCGGCTGGGAGCTCGACCGGCCCGGCCTGGAGCAACTGGCGACCCTCGCCCAGAAGTACCGCGTCCTCGACCGGCGGCCCGACTTCGACCGCCTCGTCCAGCAGCAGTAGCCGGCCGATGCGCAAGGTCCTGCTGGGTGCCGCCGGCCTGCTGGGGTTCCTCGCCGTCTGGCAACTGCTCCCGACGCTGGGACTCGTCGACCCGCACTACCTGCCGTACGCCACCGACGTGTTCGGGCGGCTGGCCGAGGAGGTCCGCGACCTGGCGTTCTGGCGGCGGATCCGGCTCACCATGACGTCGTGGGCGATCGGACTGACAGTGGCGACGCTCGCCGCGGTGACGTTGGGGACTGTGGTCGGGCTGGTGCCGTTCCTGCGTCGCGCGACGCACACGACAGTCGAGTTCCTGCGGCCGGTGCCGTCGGTCGCGCTGATCCCCCTCGCCGTGCTGATGTTCGGCCTGCAGATGCGCGCCGCGCTCGTCATCATCGTCTACGCGGCGTTCTGGCAGGTGTTCGTGCAGGTCATCTACGGGGTCGCGGACGTCGACACCGTCGCCCGGGACACCGCTCGCAGTTTCGGCCTGACCCGCCTCGAGCGCCTGCGGTATCTCGTCCTTCCGACCGCGCTGCCGTACCTGATGACCGGTCTGCGTCTCGGCGCCGCCGTCGCGCTCATCCTGGCCGTCACCGCGGAGATGGTGATCGGCAACCCCGGTCTCGGGCGCATGATCGAGCTGTCCCGCTCCACCGGGGACGCCGTCGGCCTGTACGGACTCGTCGTGGTCACCGGGCTCCTCGGCCTGCTGGTGAACGTCGTCTTCCGCTTCGCCGAACGCCGCTCGCTGGCCTGGCACCAGTCGGTGCTCGCGGACGGGGCAACCCGGTGACCGCCCTCGGCGCGGGCCGGGCCGGCCGTCGCGGCCTCGGCATCCGGGTCGCCGAGAACGTCCTGTTCGCGGTCGGGCTTCCCGTCGTGGCCGTGGTGCTCTGGGCCGTCTGGTCCACCCGGTCGGCGAACCGGTTCCTCGTCGGCCCCCGTACGCTCCTCGACGCGTTCCGGCAGACCTGGATCGGTCCGGCGTTCGTCGACGACGTGCTGCCGAGCGTGTACCGGCTGCTGATCGGCCTGTTCGCGTCGGTCCTCCTCGGCGTCGCCGCCGGCGTCCTCATCGGCCGGTTCCGCCCGCTACGCGAGATCCTCGAACCGCTACTGGAGTTCTTCCGCGCGATTCCGCCACCCGTGCTGATCCCGGTCGCGATGCTCCTGCTCGGCATCACCGACACCATGAAGGTCGTCGTCATCGTGTCCGGCGCGATCTGGCCGATCCTGCTGAACACGATCGAGGGTGTCCGGGCGACCGACAGCGTGATGCTGGAGACCGCGTACTCGTTCCGGATCTCCCGGTGGGACCGGCTGTGGCTGCTGATCCTCCCGGCGGCGAGCCCGCGCGTCATGACCGGCGTACGCCAGGCGCTCTCGGTGGCCCTGATCCTCATGGTCATCTCGGAGATGTTCGCGTCGTCCGCCGGCCTCGGATACCGGATCGCCTACTTCCAGCGGAACTACCTGATCGCTGAGATGTGGAGCGGCATCCTCCTGCTCGGCCTCATCGGCGTCGTCCTCGCCGTGCTCTTCGGTGTCGCCGAACGCCGCGTCCTGCGTTGGTACCACGGAATGAAGGAGGTCACCCGTGCCTGACGGGAGCCCTCTGCTGCGGGTCGAGCACCTGCGGAAGGTCTACGCCTCCGGCCGGGGCGAGGTCGAGGCGATCGGGGACATCAGCTTCACCATGAGTCCCGGTGAGCTGCTGTGCGTCGTCGGTCCCTCGGGCTGCGGGAAGACCACTCTCCTGAAATGCCTGGCCGGGCTCCTCCGGCCCACCAGCGGCCTGGTCGAGATGGAGGGATCACCGGTGACGGGCCCGAGCCCGGCGATGGCTGTGGTCTTCCAGGAGTACGGCCGCAGCCTCTACCCGTGGCTGACGGTCCGGGGCAACGTGGAGCTTCCGCTTCGCCACAAGAAGCTCTCCCGCGCCGCACGCGGCCGGTTGGTCGCCGACGCCCTCGACGCGGTCGGACTGCCAAGCTCGGCGCGGAGCCACCCGTGGCAGCTCTCCGGCGGGATGCAGCAGCGGGTGGCCATCGCGCGCGCCGTCGCGTACCAGCCGGAAGTGCTGATCATGGACGAGCCGTTCGCCGCGGTCGACGCGCAGACCCGCGCGGACCTGGAGGATCTCGTCCGTGACCTGCACCTGACGCGCGGGATCTCCACCGTCTTCGTGACGCACGACATCGACGAGGCGGTCTATCTGGGCCAGCGCGTGCTCGTCCTGTCGAACTCACCGACCCGGGTGCGGGAGGACCTCGTGATCGACCTCCCACGGGAACGCGACCAGCTCACCACCCGGGCCCTGCCCCGATTCACCGAACTGCGGACCCACGTCTACGAGCAGATCCAGCGGGCCAAGCGCGGGCCGGCCGCGACGCCGCACCCGGCACCGTGACCGCACCTCGCCGGGTCACGTAGCAGGCGTACGGACGCGGGCCGGTGGTCCCGTCCGCACGGGTCCATCGGCCGTGCCCGCATCGATCGTCGCGGATCTATGGTCGAGGCGACGGACCGATGGAGGGCGGAAGCATGATCGAAACCCTGGTGGCGAACGGCCTCACGGCGTTGAGCGGCTACGACTCCTTCGGCCAGGAGCAGATCGACGGGATCGTGAAGAAGGCGTCGGTGGCCGCGCTCGGCCGGCACGCCGAACTCGCGATGCTGGCGGTCGAGGAGACCGGTCGCGGCGTGTTCGAGGACAAGGCGGTGAAGAACATCTTCGCCTGCGAGCACGTCACCAACCACATGGCCGACGTCCGCACCGTCGGGGTGATCGCCCAGGACGACATCACCGGCATCACGCAGATCGCCGAGCCGGTGGGGGTGGTGGCCGCGGTGACGCCGGTGACGAACCCGACCTCGACCACCATCTTCAAGGCGCTGCTGGCCCTCAAGACCCGCAACCCGGTGATCTTCGCCTTCCACCCGGCGGCGCAACGCTGTAGCGCGGAGGCGGCCCGCACGGTGCGCGACGCCGCCGTCGCCGCCGGCGCGCCGGAGCACTGCATCCAGTGGATCGACGAACCGTCGGTGGCCGCGACGAACGAGCTGATGCGCCATCCCGACGTCTCGGTGGTCCTGGCGACAGGTGGCAACGCCATGGTCCGGGCCGCCTACTCCACCGGCAAACCGGCGCTCGGTGTCGGCGCCGGCAACGTCCCCGCGTACGTCGAGGCGTCGGCCGACGTCGCCCGCGCGGTGAACGACGTGGTGCTTTCCAAGGCGTTCGACAACGGCATGATCTGCGCCTCCGAGCAGGCGGTCATCATCGACGACGCGATCCGGCCGGCCGCCCTCGCCGAGTTCCGGCGCCTACACGCCCACATCGCGACGCCGGAGGAGAAGTCGCTGCTGGAGAAGCTGCTCTTCGGCTCCGGGAAGCTCAACCCGGACGTGGTCGGGCAGCCGGTGACCTGGATCGCCGAACACGCCGGCTTCCCGGTCGCCCCGGACGCCTCGATCATCCTGGTCCCGGTCGACCGGGTCGGCCCGGCCGAGCCGCTGACCCGGGAGAAGCTCTGCCCGGTGCTCGCCCTGCTGCCCGCCACCGGTCACGACCAGGCCTTCGGGTACGCCGAGCAGATGGTCGAGTTCGACGGCCTGGGCCACAGCGCCGTCATCCACACGCGGGACGCCGACCTGGCCGAGGCGTACGGCCGCCGGGTCAAGGCCGTCCGGATCATCTGGAACGCGCCGGCCTCGCAGGGCGGCATCGGCGACATGTACAACGCCTTCCTGCCGTCGCTGACGCTGGGCTGCGGAAGCTACGGCCACAACTCGGTGTCGCACAACGTCACGGCGGTCGACCTCATCAACGTCAAGCGGGTCGCCCGGCGGACGAACAACCTGCAGTGGTTCAAGGTTCCGCCGAAGATCTACTTCGAGCCGAACGCGATCCGCTACCTCGCCGACATGCCCGACGTGCACCGGGTCACCGTGGTGACCGACCACACCATGACCAGACTGGGGTACGTGGACCGCGTGCTGTCCGTGCTGCACCGCCGCCGCGAGCAGGTGGCCCTGCAGATCATCGACGACGTCGAGCCGGAGCCGAGCGTGCGCACCGTCGACCGGGGCGCCGAGTCGATGCGCTCGTTCCGGCCGGACACCATCATCGCGCTCGGCGGCGGTTCGGCGATGGACGCCGCCAAGGTGATGTGGCTGCGCTACGAGCACCCCGAGGTGGTCTTCGCCGATCTGCGGGAGAAGTTCTTCGACATCCGCAAGCGCGCCTTCAAGTTCCCCACCCTCGGCGCGCTGGCCCAGCTCGTCTGCATCCCCACCACCTCCGGCACCGGAGCCGAGGTCACCCCGTTCGCGGTCATCACCGACACCGCGTCCGGCAAGAAGTACCCGCTCGCCGACTACGCCCTCACGCCGAGCGTGGCGATCGTCGACCCGATCCTGGCCGCCGACCTGCCGGCGGTGGTCACCGCGGACAGCGGCTTCGACGCGCTCACCCACGCGATCGAGTCGTACGTGTCCGTCTACGCCAACGACTTCACCGACGGTCTGGCCCTGCACGCCGTCCGGCTCATCTTCGGCAACCTCGCCCGGGCCGTCCACCACGGCGCCGCCGACCCGGTGGCCCGCGAGAAGATGCACAACGCCGGCACGATCGCCGGCATGGCGTTCGGCAGCGCCTTCCTCGGCATCGTGCACGCCATGTCGCACACCCTGGGCGCCACCTTCCACGTCGCGCACGGGCGCACCAACGCGATCCTGCTCCCGCACGTCATCCGCTACAACGGCACCGTGCCGAACAAGCTCACCGGCTGGCCCAAGTACGAGACGTACCGCGCGCCGCAACGCTTCGCCGACATCGCCCGTACCCTCGGGCTTCCCGTGACGACCGACGCCGAGGCGGTCGAAGCCCTGGCCACGGCGATCGAGCGACTGCGCGACGAGGTCGGCATCGAGCCGTCGTTCGCAGCGGTCGGCGTGGACGAGCGGGCCTTCCTCGCGGCGCTACCGCAACAGGCGCTGAACGCCTACGAGGACCAGTGCGCGCCGGCCAACCCGCGGATGCCGATGCTCGGCGACATGCAGGAACTGATGCGCGCCGCGTACTACGGACCGGCGGCCGCCGGCTGACCCGCCGGTGACCGCCGCCTCGCTCAGGAGGGAGAGGTCATGAAGGGAACAGTGCTCCAACGGCCCGGACGGTGGCTCACCTGGGGAGCCACCGCGATCGAGGTGGACGCGGCGCTGCCCGGTGACGAGTTCCTCGCCGATCCGGACGTCGTCTCCACCCGGGCGATCACCATCGACGCGCCACCCGAGGCGGTCTGGCCGTGGCTCGTGCAGATGGGCAGCGGTCGCGGCGGCGCCTACACCTACGACTGGATCGAGAACCTGTTCGGGCTCGACATGCACAGCGCCGACGCGATCCTGCCGCAGTTCCAGCAGCTCGCCGGCGGCGACGAACTACCGCTCGGCAAGAACGGGCCGGCCATGCGCGTGGAGATCCTCGACCCGCGCCGGACGCTGGTGTTCCGGTCCGCCGACGGGGCCTGGGTGTGGGGCTTCCACCTGCGACCGGACGGCGCGGGTACCCGGCTGATCAGCCGCAACCGGATCTCCCTGGCGGGGCGTCCGGGACCGGGCCGGGCCGCGTACCGGATGGTGATGGAACCGGGCAGCCTGGTCATGGAGCGCCGGATGCTGCTGGGCATCAAGCAACGCGCGGAAGGGACGTCATGAACGTGCCCGGTCGGCGCGTCGCGGTCGCCATCGAGGGCCGAAGGTCCTTCGGCTTGCGGCCTGCGGCCCCCGGTGGCCGGGCCCGGCTGGGCCTAACCTGGATCCGGACATGACGAGATCAGTGAAAGGAAGCACGGTGACCGCGGTCGAATCCGAAATCCGTACGCTCGCCGAACTCGACGACACCGAACTCGCCCGTCTGGACGCGTGGTGGCGGGCGAACAACTACCTGACCATCGGGCAGATCTACCTGCAGGGCAACCCGTTGCTGCGCGAGCCCCTGGCGGCCGAGCACATCAAGCCGCGCCTGCTCGGCCACTGGGGAACCAGCCCCGGCCTGTCGCTGATCTACGCGCACGTCTCCCGGCTGATCCGGCACACCGGCCAGCAGGCGATCTACCTGGCCGGTCCGGGTCACGGCGGGCCGGCGCTGGTGGCCGCCGGCTATCTGGAGGGCACCTACAGCGAGATCTACCCGGACGTCAGCCAGGACGAGGCCGGGATGCTGCGCCTGTTCCGGCAGTTCTCCAGCCCCGGTGGTATCCCGTCGCACGTGTCGGTGACCACCCCGGGCTCCATTCACGAGGGCGGTGAGCTGGGCTACGTCCTGGTCCACGCGTTCGGCGCGGTCATGGACAACCCGGACCTGCTGGCCATCGCGGTGGTGGGCGACGGTGAGGCCGAGACCGGGCCGCTGGAGGGCTCCTGGAAGGGGGTGTCCTTCCTCAACCCGGAGCGCGACGGCGCGGTCCTGCCGATCCTGCACCTCAACGACGCCAAGATCTCCGGTCCCACCGTCCTGGGACGCAAGGACCCCGAGGAGGTACGCCACCTGCTGCGGGGCCACGGCTACGACGTCATCGAGGTCGAGGGCTCCGACCTGCCCGGCATGCACCACCGCTTCGCCGCCGCCCTCGCCACCGCCTGGACGAGGATCCGCGACATCCAGACCGCCGCCCGGGACGGTTCCTGGGACGGCACCCGCCCGACCTGGCCGCTGATCATCCTGCGGTCGCCGAAGGGCTGGACCGGCCCGGACACCGTCGACGGGGTCACCGTCACCGGGACGTGGCGCTCGCACCAGGTGCCGCTGTCCGGCGTCAAGGACAACCCGGAGCACCTCGCGCTGCTGGAGCGATGGCTCAAGTCGTACCGTCCGGAGGAGTTGTTCGACTCCACCGGCACGCCCGTGTCGCTGATCCGGGACCAGGCCCCCGACGGTGACCTGCGGATGAGCGCCAGCCCGCACGCGAACGGCGGCCTGCTCACCCGGGACCTGGACCTGCCGGACTTCCGTTCCTACGCGATCGAGGTGCCCCAGCCGGCGCAGCAGCGGGCCGAGTCGACGCGCAAGCTGGGCGAGATGATGCGCGACATCTACACGCGCAACGCCGACCGGTTCCGGTTGTTCTGCCCGGACGAGACGAACAGCAACCGCCTCGGCGGCGTCTTCGACGTCTCCGACCGCGCCTTCATGGAGCGGGTGACCCCGGAGGACGTGGCGATCAGCCGCGACGGCCGGGTCATGGAGGTGCTCAGCGAGCACAACTGCCACGGTTGGCTGGAGGGCTACAACCTGACCGGCCGGCACGGCATGTTCGCCACCTACGAGGCGTTCGCCATGGTCAGCGCCTCGCAGACGGTGCAGCACGGCAAGTGGTTGCAGGAGGCCAAGCATCTGCCGTGGCGCGCGAAGGTGCCCAGCCTCAACGTGCTGCTGACCTCGACGGCGTGGCGCAACGACCACAACGGCTTCTCCCACCAGGGGCCGGGCCTGATCCAGGTGGTGCTCACCCAGCGCGGCGACGTGGCCCGGGTCTACCTGCCGCCGGACGCCAACACCCTGCTGTCGGTGGCCGACCACTGCTTCCGGTCGCGGTCGTACATCAACCTGATCGTCATCGACAAGCAGCCGCAGCTGCAGTACCTCAGCATGGACGAGGCGATCGAACACTGCGCCCGCGGCGCGGGGATCTGGGAGTGGGCCGGCACCGACGACGGCACCAGCGACCCCGACATCGTCCTCGCCTGCGCCGGTGACGTCGTCACCATGGAGACGGTCGCGGCGGCACAGATCCTGCGCGACCGGCTGCCCGGTCTGAAGGTGCGCGTCGTCAACGTGGTCAACCTGATGACCCTGGTCCGGCCCAAGGACCACCCGCACGGCATGAGCGAGACCCTGTTCACCGAGCTGTTCACCGATGACGTGGACGTAGTCTTCTCCTTCCACGGCTACCCGGGCGCGATCCACCAGCTCGTCCACGGCCGCCCGGACGCGGACCGGTTCCGCGTGCGCGGCTTCATCGAGCAGGGCACGACCACCACCCCGTTCGACATGACGGTGCGCAACAAGGCGTCGCGCTACCACCTCGTGATGGACGCCATCAACAACGCCAAGCGTCTCCCGCGCGGCGCGGCGGACCTCAAGGCGTGGTGCCGCAGTCAGCTCGACCGCCACGAGGCGTACGTGGTGGAGCACCTGGAGGACATGCCCGAGGTCCGCGACTGGTCCCTCGGCGACTGGGCCGCACGCGGCTGAGTCCGGCGCGGACGGTGGCGCCGGACGGCTGGCGCCACCGTCCTCACGGTGCCGGCGGCGGCACAGTGACCGCCGTCAGAAGACGCGCGTACGGCGCGCGCCGGACGCAAGAACCGCGATCGGGCCGACGGCGCCGTCCCGTCCCGGCTGCCGGGGCTCGCCCGTCAGGTCGACGTCCATGACGGCGGGGCTGCCGTCCGCCTCCTCGAACTCCGCGTCGGCGCAGCGGACCCGTTCCAGGTCCCGGCCGGTGACCACACCGACACGTGCCGCGTCGAACGCGTCGGGGAGATCGGTGACGAGCCAGACCCCGTCACCGTCGTCGACGACCGTCGCCGTCGCAACGCCCAGCACCCGTGGCTCGGGCTCACCCTCGAACGGGCGGGCTCCCGCGGCGTAGGCGTTCGCGCGGGCGTACACCGGTTGTCTCACCTCGACGTACTTCTGCTGGTCGCTCGGCGGCTGGTCGGCGAGGCGGGCCAGGTACTCCTCGAACGACGCGGGATGGCCGTCGTATCCGGCGGTGCCGGCCGTCGGTGGCCCCTCACCCTCCGCACCCGCGCCGTAGGCAGCGCCCGGGTCGCCGCCCAGGAAGAGGTTGCCCACGTACCTGTCGTCGCCGCCGTAGATCACCGCGTACCCGGCGACCTGCGTGCTGTGCGGCAGGTGGTACGGCGTGGCGCGGTCCAGCACCGGCTCCAGCCGCACGGTGCCGCAGATCAGGTTGCAGACGAAGGCGCCGCCCTGGCTGAACAGCTCCAGCGAGGCGGGCGAGCCGAAGATGTTGTGCTCGACCAGGTAGGGGCCGTGGCTGACCTCGACGAAGAGGTCCCGGCAGTTGTCGTGGTAGACGTTGCGCGACAGCCGGGTGCCCTGCGCCTGCCAGTCCAGCCAGGTGCCGAGCGAGCAGCCGTGGATGCGGTTGTGCCGGATCACCACGTCGATGGCGGCGTGCAGCTTGATGCCGGCGATCTCGTACCCGTAGAACTCGCGCTTCACTCCGATGCGGTGGATGTGGTTGTCCTCGATCGTGGAGAACGCACATCCGAGGTGGCCCACAATCGCGTTCTGGCCGCAGTCGTAGATCGTGTTGCGGCGGATCAGGTGCGAGCCGACGTGCTCCCGGTCCCACCCGATCCGGCGGGCTGCGAAGACCGACTCCACCTGGTACTGGTAGCCCGGCTTGTCACCGCGCAGGGCCGAGAAGTTCTGCCCGGTCGATCCCTCCTTCCCGATCGAGATCGCCGCGCACTTGGCGTCGTGGATCACGTTGTCCTCGATGACCCAGCCCTTCGCCCAGCCGGGTCCGATCAGGCCCGGCTGGTCGGCGGTCGGCGGCGCCCACGGGCTGGCCGCGTGCGCCAGCTCGAAGCCGCGGACCGTGATGTAGTCCAGGTGCGGCTGTTCCGGGTAGAAGACGCTGCGGCGTACGTTGATCTCGACCAGCTCCGTGTTCGGGTCGGCGCCCTGGAAGTTGGCCCAGATCGTCGTCCGCTCGCCGACTTCGGCGAACCAGACGAGCCGGGTCCGGTCGGGATCGCCTATCGCATGCGTCACCCGGGTCCAGTCGTCGACGATCTCGGTACGCCGGGGCGGATCGTCGACCTCCGCCCGGCTCCCCACCTCGAAGAAGCTCACGCCGTTCAGGTAGACGTCGCCGAGATGCCGGCGTGGCGCACCATCGCGGTAGACGATCCAGTCGCCGGTCACCTCCTCGGCGAACGGGTTGAACGAGCCGAACAACACGTTGTCGACGACCGCCTGCCACACCGTCCCGCCGAGCGGCTCCCAGCCGGTGACGCGTTCCGATCCCTTGATCACCACGTGCTCGCCGGGCGCCGCCTCGTAGGTGATACGGCGGGAGTCGCTGAGACCGCCGTGGCGTGGCTTCACCCACTCCCGGTACTCCCCCGCGTGCACCACCACCGTGTCACCGGGCTGCGCGACGCCCGCCGCCCGGTTTATCGTCCGGAACGGCCGCTCGGCGCAGCCGTCGGCGGAATCCGAGCCGCTGATCGCCACATGGAACACGGATGTCATCGGGGAGCCCTCCTCGTCGATTGATGGAGATGCCTTCGGCGCGGCGGCCGGCACATCCGCGCCCGTTCACGTCCACACCGGCAGGTCGATGGCGGACGGGCGAGCGCCGTCGTGGGAGATCTCCTGCTGCGCCCGTACCGTGGTGGTCGCGGTGGCGGCGGGTTCGCCGCTGCCGGGATTGCGGGCGTAGCGCGGATGCGCTCCGGAGCTGACCTGGACGGCGACGCGGTGGCCGGGGGCGAAGCTGTGGAACGCCGGCCACAGCGACACGTCCAGCTCGACGAAACCGTCTGCGTCGGGCCGCGGGTCGGTGGCCGCGGTGCCGACGCCGCCGACGCGGCGGATGCCGTCGCACACGCTCATCGAGCGGCCGTCGGGGTGCACGTCGCAGATCCGGACGAAGACGTCCGCGCTGGCTGCCGTCGAGCGGAACCGGACGCGGGCGATCGGCTCCCCGGCGAGGACGACAGCCTGCTCCAGCGGTCGGCTGCGGAAGACCGCCACGTCCGTACGGCGTTCGTGGGCGCTGTTGTCGACCGGCCCGGGGGCCGACCCCAGCCCGGGGCCGCCGAGTGCGGGTGTGGGCCGGTCGGGGTCGTAGGTGTAGCGGGTGCTGCCCCCGGCCGGTATGGCCGGGTCGAGCAGCCCGGACCGGTGCAGGTGCCACCGCCGCACGGAGGTGCCCGGCGGTGGCCACGCGGACAGATCGCGCCACTGCTGCGCGCCGGTGAGGAAGGCACGCACCGGCGCCGGCCGGGCCGCGGGCGCACCGGCGAAGTGTTCCTTGAGGAACGCGATCGACTCGGCGAGAAACGGGCTCTGCTCGCTGGTGTGGCCCCACGGGCCGATGGTCAGCCGGGGCGGGCGACCGGCTGCGGCGAGCCGGGCGTAGTTGCGCAGCTGCCAGGGAAGGAAGATGTCGTACCAGCCGGTGGCCATGTACACGGGCGCGGTGACGTCGGGCACCGACGCGGTGTGCGACTGCCGGGTCCAGTAGTCGTCGGTGAGCTTCTCGTGGGCCAGCCAGTCCTGGTACCAGCCGATCGGGTGGCCCGCCACCGCGGTGTCGCCGCCGGACAGGGGCAGGACGTCGAAGGCTTCGGCCAGCCTCCGGTCCGGCCGCCGCGCGAGCCACGCCCGGACCAGGGTGCCGTGCACGCCCCGCAGGGCCATCCGGCGCGACCAGCCGAGCGAGCCGCCCAGCGAGAACGCGCCGTTGTTCCAGGTGACGGCGCCGAAGTCGGCCATCGTGACGTTCAGGCACAGGGCATCAGGGGCGTTGACGGGATCCTCCCGGCACATCCGGCCCGCCACGGCCCACTGGGTGTAACCGAGGTAGCTCTCGCCGAACGTCGCGACCGTGCCGGTGAACCACCGCTGGCGGCGTACCCACCGGTGGGTGGTCATGCCGTCGCGCTGTTCGTCGAGCTGGGGCCGGAAGGTGCCACCGGAGCCGCCGGTACCGCGGCAGCTCTGCACCAGCACCGTGAACCCCTCGCCGGCGAGCGCCGGCGCGTGTGTGAGCGAGGCGTGCCGGCCGTACGGCGAGCGGACGACGATCGTGGGCAACGGCCGTTCCACCGGGCCGGCCGGCAGGTAGAGGTCGGCGATCAGCTCGACGCCGTCGTCCATCGGCACGCGCAGCCCGCGCCGCACCGTGAAGGCGTACGAGGGCTGCGTGGCCGTGTCGCGACGGGCCTTCCGGCGCCACCCGGCCAGTCGGCGGCGCAGGCTCGTCATCACTCACCCCTTGAACGCGCCTTCCATGATTCCCTGCACCAGCCGGCGTCCGACGAAGACGAACAACACCAGCAGCGGAATGGTGGCCAGGAAGGAGCCGGACATGGCCAGGCCCAGATCGATGTCCCGGTTCTGCTGCAGCGCCTTGATGGCGATCTGGACGGTGTAGTTCTCCGGCGACTTCAGGACGATGAACGGCCACAGGAAGTCGTTCCAGGCGTAGACGAACGCGAACAGACCCAGCACGTACGCCGCTGGGCGGACCAGTGGGAAGGCTATCCGCCAGAAGATCTGCCAGGTGGTCGCGCCGTCCACCCGCGCCGCCTGCATCAGCTCGTCGTCGATGGTGCTGCCGATGTGCTGGCGCATCCAGAAGATGCCGAACGCGCTGACCAGCCCGGGAACGATCACCGCCTGGAGGCTGTCCACCCAGTTCAGCTCCGACATGATCAGGTACTGCGGCACCACCGCGAGCTGCGCCGGCACCGTCATGGTCAGCACGACGATGAGGAACAGCGTGTTGCGGCCCGGGAAGGACAGCTTGGCGAAGGCGAAGCCGGCCAGCGCGCAGAGCACCGCCTGGCCGACGGCGATCGTGGTGGCGACGATGACGCTGTTGAGCAGGGACTGCACGAACGGCACGATGGTGAAGACGAGCTCCGCCAGGCGCAGGAAGTTGCCGCCGGGAGTGAGCGTCGGTGGGAGGGTCGTCGCGGTGGCGGAGTCCGTCGTCGCCACCACGAACATCCAGTAGAGCGGGAAGACGCTGACGAGCGCCATGAGCGTGAGCAGCACGTACACCGGGATCGGGACGCGGTTGGCCTGGCGCCGCCGGGCCCGCGTGGGCGCGGCGGTCGGGGGTGCGGGCTTCATGGGCGCTCCGAACGGATGCGGGTGGTCAGCAGATAGTTGAGTCCGGAGAACACCACCACGATGACGAAGAGGGCGACGCCGACCGCCGCGCCGTAGCCGAAGTGGAACTGTCCGAAGGACTGCTCGTAGAGGTAGAGGGTGACGGTCTGGCACTGCCGTGCCGCCCCGCACGTGAGGCCGCCCACCGGGTTGACCAGCAACGGCTCGGTGAAGACCTGCAACCCGCCGATGGTCGACGTCACGACGGTGAACGCGATGATCGGCCGCAGCGAGGGAATGCTGATGTGCAGGAACTGCTTCCAGCCGTTCGCACCGTCGGCGGCGGCGGCCTCGTACAGTTCCCGGGGAACCGCCTGAAGCGCGGCGAGGTACAGCAGCGTGTTGTATCCGGTCCAGCGCCAGGCGATCATCGTGGCGATCATGACGTGGCTGCCCCACAGCGAGGCGGTGAAGTCGATGTGGTCGAAGCCCAGCAGCCCGAGGAACCAGTTGATCATGCCGTAGTCCCTGTCGAACATCTGGGCGAACACGATGGTCGTGGCCGCCACCGAGGTGACGTAGGGAACGAGCACCGACATCCGGAACAGGGCGGCCAGCCGCAGCCGCGCGTGGTTGAGCAGGTGCGCCAGGCCGAGCGCCAGGAGCAACTGCGGCACCGTCGACAGCACCCAGATGCTGAACGTGTTCCGCAGCGCACCCCAGAAACGCGGGTCGTGCACGAGTTCGGAGAAGTTGTCCAGCCCCACGAAACGGTGCTCGCCGATGGGATCCCAGTCGAACAGCGAGATGTAGAAGGTGAACAGCAACGGGAAGAGACCGAAGATTAGGAACAGCACGAAGAACGGCGAGATGTACGCATACGGCGCCAGGAACTCCCGTACGCCCTGCCGGATCCGCCGGTTGCGAACGGGGCCCCGGATGTCCGGTGGGGCGGTGGCCGGGCCGAGCATGGTGGTCAAAGCGTCACCCTTCCGATGGGCGGCGGCCGGACGGTGCCCGGCCGCCGCGCATCAGCCCTCCGTCATTCGCGTACGGCGTTCTTGACGTTCTTCAGCGCGGTGTCCCAGGCGTTCGCCGGATTCACCTTGCCCTGCTCGACGCTGGTGAGCGTGTTGAGGAACTCGGTGCCGACGGGGCCGTCCTGCGGGCCGAAGTAGAAGGGCTTGATCCCCACCACCGACTGGGTGTAGATCTTGCCGATCGGCGCGTTGCTGAAGAACGGGTCGGTCTTCCCGACCAGCTGCGGATCCGTGTAGACCGACGGCGTGGTGGGCAGCGACCCCTGCATCAGGAAGTGGTCCAGCTGGCCCTTCGGCGACTGCATCTCGGAGATGTAGTTCCACGCCGCCTTCGCGTTCTTGGCGCGCTTGGGGATGGCGAGGAAGCTGCCGCCCCAGTTCCCCGAGCCACCGGGAATGGTGGCGATGTCCCACTTCCCGTTCGTCTCGGGGGCGTTCGTCTTCATCTGGCTGAGCATCCAGGACGGTGAGCACACCACCGCGTAGTCGCCCTTCTTCATCGCCGCGGTCCAGCCGGAGGAGAACGACCCCTGCTTGGCGGAGATGCCCGCGCTGAAGGCCTTCAGCGTCACGTCGAACGCCGCCTTGACCTGCTCGTTGTCGTAGTCGAGCTTGCGGTCGGCGCTGTAGTAGCGCTGGCTGCCCTGGTTGACCGCCTGGAAGAAGACGCTGGTCGGCGTGTTGTCCACGAACGGCTTCCCGGTCTTCTGCACGTACTGCCTACCGACGTTGATGAACTCGTCCCACGTCGGCCAGAGCTTGGCGACCGCCTCCCGGTCGGTGGGCAGGCCGGCCGCCTTGAACAGATCCGTACGGTAGGCCACCGCCAGGCCGCCGACATCAGTCGGCACACCGATGATCTTGTTGTCCTCGGTCGTCGACTGCGCCATCACCCAGTCGAGGTAGTTGCCCTTGATGTCGTTCGCGCCCAGCGTGGTGAGGTCGACGAAGTTGTCCGGGGACTGCATGAACTTCGGCAGGTCGTCGGCCTGGATCAGCACCAGGTCGGGCACCTTGCCACCGGCCAGCGCGGCGGTGAGCGCCTGTGCGGTCTCGGTCGTGGTGCCCACCTCGGTGAGCTTGACGCGCACGTCGGGGTGCGCCTTGGTGTAGACGTCGACGTCGGCCTTCTGGTTGATGTTGGCAAACGACCAGAACTCGAAGGTCTTCGAGTCGGACTTGCCGTCTGATCCCCCACAGCCGGCGAGGAGGAGCGCGATGGCGGCGACGACGGCGACGGTGGTGGTCCGGACGCGTTTCAACGGCCCTCCAACGGGGTGATCGTGAGCGGCGATGGTGGGGTGGCGGGATCTCGCCGCCTCCGAAACTTATCGAGATATTTACATGCCATGATTTTGTGCGCTGAGGCTACTAAGTGCCCCGCCGTCCGTCAACAGGCGCGCTGCCAGCGAGAGCGCCGGACGGCAGGGTGGAATCCTGATCGGCACAGCGCCGAAAGTTTCGGAGCAAGGGGCGTGACTCCGCGCGAAGGACACCGGCGGCCCTCGCCTCCGCTCCCGGACAGCGGCGTCACGCCGACGGCGGCGCCGCGAACGGGAGCACGGAAGTGCGGACGCCGCGGAAGACGCGCGGAGCCGGTCCTCCCACCCGTGGCGGGATCCTGACGAACGGCGCCACCGGACTGCCCCGGAAAGCCGCCGCAGCGCGATGGTCTACCGACTGCGGGTCGCCCGCGTTCGCCGGTCGTCGAGGCGGGCGTCGTCCGCCGCCATCGGCTGGATCAGCACCGGCGCGAGGTGCACGGTGTCGCCGTCCGTGGCGGCGTCGACAATGCCCTGCAGGAACTCGAAGAACTGTGTGGGCGCCCACGGGACGGTACTCAGCTGCGCGGCACTGCTTGCTCGCGCCGTCGATACTCGCTCTGGGCCGGCCCCGGTGTCTGCGCCTCCCGGCCGGATAATCGATCGCCCGGTGTACGCCGACATGCCACGAAGGGCACGTCGCCGCACCCGAACGCGACGGCTACCGACCGCTCCCCCACCCGGCCGGGCTCCGGACCTCATGGCCCGGAGCCCGGCAGGTGGATGGTCGTGCTGAGCGACTGCCGCGGCGAATCTCACCGACGGGATGCCGCAGCCCTCGGGAAGCTCGGCGAGAGGGCGACGGAGGCGGGCCGGAGACGATCCACAGCCGCGTGATGTCGTGGGTGACCAGCGGGCCGATGCCCGTTCCGGCCCCCTAGAAGAGGGTTGCCTTGGCGCACGACGAGACCGCACCCGCACTGTTGATCCTGCAGCTGTAGATCTGCACGTCGCGAACGTCCTTGAAGGTCCAGCTGTGATACACAGTGTCGTAAGCCCCGGTGGTCACCTTGATCGGGTTGGCAGTCGAGTAAACCCATGAACTGCCGTTCCACTTGTAGTAGGTCAGGTGCAGCGCCGCACCGTAACCATCCGGGCAGAGATCACGCTCCCATGCGTCGAAGCCACCTGCGAATGCCTGGTAGCCACCTTTGACGCCGCCATTCGCGTAGTAGGTGTAGGTGCCCCCCGCCTTGGTCGTCATATCACAGCCGCGGCCCGAATCAGCTGGCCCGTTGGCGTAGAAGTTCAACGTGGTGGCGGCGCTGGCCGGAGTGGCGAATGCCATGACTGCCGTCGCCGTTGCGCAAGCCATCAGGGCCGTCCTCTTGATGAATCTCATGAGCGCGTGAAACCTCCATGCTCCAGCGATCGCGGAAAGACGGGGGTTGAGTCCCCGTATCGCGCTACGTGGGTGCGCGAGTCGACCTGCAAGCCATTCTGGACGCCACGAGTCAGGATGGCGTTAGCGCAGAGCGCACGCCGCTTAGCTCTCGATGCCGACCAGGCTGCGCGAAACCATCCCCCGATACTCGCTGGGCGTCATGTCGTAGGAGAGCCGAAATGTCCGGGTGAAATCGGCCGGTCGCGGAAAGCCCCAGCGCAGCGCGATCGCGTGGATCGGACGGTCTCGCAGCCGGGGATCGGCGAGATCGCGGCGGCAACGGGCCAGTCGTTCACGACGGATCCAGGCAGAGACGGTCAAGTCCTGCTGCCGGAAGAGTTGGTGGAGGTGGCGGACCGAGATCTGGTGCGCGGCGGCGATGGTCACCGGGGACAGCTCCGGATCACCGAGGTGCTGTTGGATGAAGGCGTGAATGCGCAGCATGAGAGCGTTCTGAGGGCTCTCGGACGGCAGTCCGCATCCAGCGCCGAGTTCCCGGGCGAGTGTGATGGACAGCAGATCGAGGAAGACCGTGGCCAGCCGAGGGGAGTCCGCAGGCTCGTAGTCGCGTGCACCCCTGACCAGTCCGAACAGGAACTGTGCGACCAGACCTCCGGTTCCGACTCTCCCGGACAAGCGCGCGCCGAGCAGTTGCTCGACGTTGCGCGTGGGCAGCAGCGCTCTGGGGAACTGTGCCACCACCGTGCGAGCCGCCACCGGATTCGCGGCGGTCACGTGCGCCTCGTATGGATGTGACGTGTCGTAGAGCACGAGGTCGTCCGGCCCCGCAACGCTTTCCCGGCCGCGTTGGGCGATCCCTTGCCTGCCCCCAAGGATCATCCCGAGGCTGAGATACCCGGGGTCGCTCTGCCGGATCATTCTCGGCGTACGCCGACACCGCAACGAGGGATACGTCATGGCGACGATCTGGACCGCGCCCAGGTCGAGATGCTGCATCGTTGCCCGAAAGTCCTGGTGCGGGATTTCGGTGGCTACGTCCGAGGCCGCGAGCGATCGCATCGTCATCTCGTGCCAGCGGTCGAATCGCTCGTCGACCGGGAAGTCCCTGCTGTCGAACAACGTCTGGATCATCGTCATCACCCCTTCGAACAGGACAGCAAGAGACCAGGGCGACTACATAGGTCCCGCGACTTACTGGGAAGTACAGCACACCGTGAGTACTGCACCGCATGCGTCGATAGGGTCGACGAGCATCGATGCCAAAACGTGGTCGGCGGTGATCTTCAGCTCCTGACGTGCTGGCGTTCGTCACCGCTGGTGACGTAAGGAAACAGCGGTGCTGCTCGCTCTGGAGTGAGGGCTGGCTGCCCGGTCGCCGCACGTTCTCGTACACGAACGGTCGCGGTGGGCCGGACGGGCCGAAGCGTACGAGCGCAGCTTCGCCAAGCTCTGCGCGTACCCGGCGGAAGCGCTGCTGGACGCGGCGGGGTGCGGGCCGGACGGCGGGTGATCGACGTCGGCGCCGGGCCGGACACCGTCGCCGGTTGCTCCGCTGCCGACCAGGCGTACGACGGTCAGCGCGACAGCATCCGGCGGACCCGACCGCCCACCGCCTGCTTGACCCGGTCGCGCAGTGGCTGCGCGCCGAGCGCCTTGAGCTTCTGCCGCAGCGCCTGGTTCTCGTCCCGAAGCCACCGCATGCGCGCCAGCAGTTCCTCGGCGGTGTAGGCG
Source organism: Micromonospora sp. NPDC049151 (assembly GCF_040648395.1). NCBI lineage: Bacteria > Bacillati > Actinomycetota > Actinomycetes > Micromonosporales > Micromonosporaceae > Micromonospora > Micromonospora sp. NPDC049151. The sequence continues at coordinate 56,442 of NZ_JBEZDP010000020.1, read as the reverse complement.
GAGGCCGGCCGGACCGCCTGCGGGTAGACGGTTTGGCGGACCTGCTCGTCGAAACGGGTGGCGCTGTCCCCGTCGGCGAACGAAAGGCCGAGGTCGTGCTTGGCGAGGAACGCGGTGATCCGGGCGAAGCGCTCCTTGTGGCCCTCGTTCAGGGCCGTGTAGTCGGCTTCCTCGTAGAGTTGGGCGGCGTCGATGTCGGCCGGCACATCGCGCATCAACCGGTGCGGGATGTCGAAGTAGCGGGCCAGTTCCAGGGTGCGCGAGTCGTGCGCGAGGAGATACCCGGGAGTGCCGGCGAGCAGCGCCGCGATCGTGCCGTGGATCCGGGTGCCGAAGGCGAAGTCGAATCCGGAGAGGTACTCCATCCAGGGCCACGGGTCCACGAACATCCGCACCTTGTCCTCGACGAAGAGCGGATGTGAGGTGTAGATCGGCATGTCGTCGGTCTTGCCGAGCAACTTCGGCGCGTCGCCGTAGAGCAGGGTGCCGAGGGCGTACAGGCCCTGCGCCAGGTAGCGCAGGTTCGGGTAACGCTGGTGGTGGTGCGCGACGATCGGGGCCAGCGCGCGGACGTACGGCGAGATGACGAACGCGAGCCGATCCTGGGTGCTCAGGGTCGCCTTCGCCTTCTCGACCCGGAGGCTGTCGCCGTGCAGGAACATCGACGGGCAGCCGATCTGCTCGACGGCGGAGAAACCCAGCGTACGCAGGTAGTTTTCGCTGATCTCGCCGCGTACGCCGATGCTGTGCGATCGGTCCAGCACCGCCCGGCAGAAGGCCTTCACCGGCTCGTCGATCGGGCGCAGGTATTCCAGGTCGCCGTCCACGTCGGTCTGCGCCCCGACCCCGAGCACCACCACCGGGATCTTGAGCCGCTCGATCAGCCGCGTCATCGACGTCAGCCGGTTCACGTAGTCGTGGCGAAACGCGTTCGCCAGCGGAATCACGAAGGCGTCGTACTTCTCGTTGATCTCGTCGGCATCGCGCGGGTCCGCCCGGAACCGCGACGGGGTGATCTCCGCCGCCGAGGTGGCCAGCAGCTTGTGCGCGGCGTGGCTGAAGACCAGGTTGCCGCTGTTCTTGCCGATCCAGTCCCGCTCGTAGGTCTCCTCTGCGGTGACGACGTCGAACGGGCCCTTGCGGGCTCGCAGCAGGATCCGCTGGTGCATCCGGGGTGTCCACCCTTCGTCTCGGACGCCACGGCGCCCGGCGAGGCCGAAGCGGCGCGACCGGCCGAGCACGGCCCTGTTCCGTGCAGAAGCAGAAATCCTACCGCTCCATGCCGAACCGGATCCCGCCTGCCCGGCACCTGACATCCGCCCGTGCTGAGCGCGTCCAGCTCTCGGTGGAGCGTCTGGGCGAGCGAGCCGTGGCGCTCGACCTGGACGCCAACGGCAGCCTTCTCGCCACCGCGATCGCCGCCACCCGACACCGACCGCAGGCCGCAGCGTTGGAGGTCTTGCGCTACCTGCTGGAACTCGGTGCCAAGCCCGCGCCTGGCGAGGAGAGCCCGATCGTCCAGGCGGTGCTGGGATCGGCCGCACCTGCCACGATCCGCATGCTGCTCGGCCATGGCGCTGATCCGAACTCGCGGCGCTCCGACGGCACCCCAGCGCTCATCCTCGCCGCTCGGCGCGGTGACCACGCCGCCGTTGACGTGCTTCTCACCGCAGGCGCTGATCCGAACGCGGTCGATGGCTACGGGCACACCGCGCTGATGCACGCCATCGAACGCAACGAGCGGGCCGTGAGCAGCGTGCTGCTGTTGGCCGGCGCTGACCATGCGGGCGCGCTCGAGATCGCACGGGGCTGGCAGCGGCAGAACGTTCAGTTCCGACTCGGCGAGATGAGCGTTGGCCTGGACGACGTACCGATCGCCCGTACGACCGTGCGGCTGCATCCCACCGGGTACGAGCTGCGCGGCGATCCGGCAGAGTTCCGCCGCTGGGGGCAGCTCGTCGAGTGTGTGGCGGAGGAGTTGGGCGATGACGAGTGGGAAGCGCGGACCGGTACTCCGTACGCGCTGGCCCGGACCGTCGCCCACCGACTCGTCGACGATCCGGCCAAGTCGCCCACAGCGTCATGGCACCGCATCGAGCTGAACAGTGCAGAGCTGGCAACGGTACGGCAGGCATTCGTGGAGCTCGCCTACGCGGTCCGTGCCACGCTGCCGGACGGCGTCGGGCAGGAGTACGTCCATGACGCGCTCGACGAACTCGATGCCCAGTTGCCCTGACTCGCGTCCGTCCCCCGAGCTGGACGTGCAGCCGCAGCCGACCCTTGCGAGAGCATCCTCCCCGCGGCGCCCACGTCCGCGTTGCCGGCGGTAGAACACCTCGACCGCGTTCCATTCGTCGCCTGCGGTCAGGGCCAGGAGTTCGGCGTCGTCCTGAGCGGTCATTCCTACCTATCGCAGCGGGACAGCGTCAGGCTCGCGATACTGGCCCGCTTCGTCAGAGGACAGTGACGGTGATCACCTGTAGCACTTGGCGCGGTGCTGCACATGTCTGTCCTGGGCGCAGTCGTGTGTCCAGGACAGGAGCAGAGTATGACGACGACCGCGTTGCTCGACCGTGCGCCGACGCCGTCGCCCGTCAGCGGCCCTCCCGGGCGGGCGCCACGGTTGTACGTGCTGGACGGGTTGCGGCTGATCTGTGCTCTTGCGGTGGCCGGATACCACTTCGGCGACTCGTGGAGGTTGGACGGGGTGCGCCCGCCGGCATACTTCCTGCCGGACGCGGCACCGGTGCTGATCTATGGCTTCCTCGGAGTCGAGACGTTCTTTCTGATCAGCGGATTTGTGATCCTCATGAGCGGCTGGGGGCGTACCGTTCGCGAGTTCGCTGCCTCCCGCGCCGCGCGACTCTATCCGGCGTTCTGGGTGTGTGTGGTGACCACGACAGCCGTAACGGCAGTGCTGCCGATCAGCGGCGGGCTGCCTTTCCCACCTCCGCCGGACGGGTGGGGCGTGCTGGTCAACCTGACCATGCTGGCGGAGCCCCTCAACACGCCGCTTGTCGACACCGTGTACTGGACCCTCTGGATCGAGCTTCGGTTCTATCTGATCGCGGCGTGCATTCTTGCGGCCAAGCTGACCGACCGGGGAGCAAAAATATTCAGTGCCGTGTGGCTGGCCGCCGCCGTGATCATGCCCGTTTTCCGGGGTGCCGCCCTGGACGAGGTAGTGATGTCCAATTTCGCGCCGTACTTCATCGCCGGAATCACCCTGTTCCTGCTTCGCCGCAACCGAGCCGATCGATGGCTGTGGGTGCTGTTACTCGCCACATGGCTGGTCAGCCTGCAGCGCGTGCACGGGCGGACCCTGGAGTTGAAGCCCGGCTTCGAGGTAGCCGTCTGGCCGGCACCGGTACTGCTCACCGGGGTTTACCTTTTGATGCTCATCATCGCGCTCGGCTACACCGACCGGGTAAAACTGCGCTGGCTGGCCACCGCGGGTGCACTCAGCTACCCCTTCTACCTCTTGCACCCGCGCATTGGATACAGCGTGATCCGCAACGTGTACGAGGAAACCAACCTCCCCGCGTCGATACTGATCGGCGGCACCGTGCTTGGGCTGCTGGCGGCAGCCTGGCTCGTCCATCGCTTCGTCGAGCGCCCACTCGCACCCCTGATCCGCGGCTTTGTATCGGACCGGCGACGACAATGACCACCAGACGCAACGCGCCGAACACGAGGACGAGTGTGGATCAAACGACCGCGGATGCCGATTCCGCCTTCCGCGAGCTGTTCGAGGCCGCGTATGACGATTTGCTGCTCTTCGTCGAACGCCGTGCACACCTCGCCGTTGCCGAAGACGTGGTCGCCGAGACGTTCTTGACAGCGTGGCGCCGCTTGGACGAAGTACCGAAACCACTCGGCGAGGCCCGCGCCTGGCTGTTCACCGTCGCCCGCAACGTTCTGCACAATCGGCAGCGCAGCGACCAGCGGCAGCAGAGCCTCGCGCTTCGCGTCCTACGGGAACCCGATGCTCCGAGCAGCGCCGAGGCCGACCTCGCGGCTACCCGCATCGACCTGGTGAAGGCTTGGCAGCGCCTGTCATCCGCCGATCAGGAAGTGCTGACGCTGACCGCGATCGAAGACCTCACCGGGCCGCAGGCAGCACGCGTACTGGGCATTTCCCGGCCCGCGTTCAGTCTGCGCCTGCTGCGCGCCCGCCGCCGCCTGCGTCAGCATCTTGGTCAGCGGCCGAACAGCGAACCCACAAACGTCCCTGCACCGGCTGGCCCTTCACGACGCGGAGGCTCCGCATGACCCACGACGATGTCCTCGACCAGATAATCCGCTCCGCCGCGGTCCAGGTGCCCGCACGCGTCGGGCAGGAACCCGCGCGAGAACTGCTCGAGCGGATCGTCGCCACTGATCGGCGGCCACGCCCAGGACCAGCGCGCACACCGCACCGTCGGCCCCGCCTGGCGATCGCCGGCGCGGCCGGAGCGCTCGTCGCCGCTGTCGCCTTCACCCTGACACTTGTCAACGCTGGTCCCGCGTTTGCGTCGTGGACGCCCGAGCCGAGCCCGATCTCGGATGCCGAGGCACGCGACCTCGCCAGCAAATGCCTGCCTGCCCAGGACGCGAGCGTCGCAAGGGTGGTCATCGGCGAAAAACGCGGCGAGTACGCATACGTGAACGCCGTGTCGCCGGCTGGAAGCCAGACGTGCTTCCGCGATCGCAATGGAGACGTGACGAATACCAGCATCCTTACCGTGCTGACCAGCACCGAGCGGCTCGGCGCCGGGGGTGTCGAGATGTACTCGTGGGGTCAACTACGCACCGACGAAGGCTACGTCCGGATCATGGCGGGACATGTCGGCTCACAGGTGACGAGCGTGGAGATCAACTTGCGGACCAAGGATGGCGCTTCGTCACGGACGGCGCGGGCAACCGTTCGCGACGGTTACTTCGGCGCCTGGTACCCCGAGGGCCTCGACGAGTCGAGCAGCAACACCACCACACTGACCGTCCGCCTCGCAGACGGCAGCGCGGTGAACCTGTCCGCCCGCGAACTGTACGAACAACCGAAGCTGGACTGAGAGGGCGATTCGGCAGGCCTCGGTCGGACTGCCGACGACGATTGCCACCGCCAAAGCCAGGAGCAGCAGCGTGCCCGCGTGCTGCACAACCGGTGCGGCGTCAAGGGTCACCGCGACCACGACAGCCACTGTCGCACGCAAGCATTCGGGCTCTGCGGAAAGCGTCCGCCCGCGGCACGACGCAGCAGCAGGCTGACACCGCGGCCGACCCGACCATGATCGCCTCGATCATCAGGACGTCATCGCGGTGCGACGCCGGGGCGTGACCATTGCGCGGTGGGACGGCCGTCGAGACGCCAGGGGTGCCCGGTGACCCGCGGCCAGCCTTCGGGCGAGTTTTCCCAGTTCTCCTGCCGGCCGTACACCGTGAGGTCCAGGGCGTGGTAGGTCGTCATCAACGCCTCGACGCCCCGCCCGGTGGTCCAGTAGGTCTCGAAGACCTTGTCGCCGTCGCGCAGGTAGCACGCGATGAACCCGAAGTCACGACCGTCGGCAAGAGCCGGGTCGGAGTCTTTCGCCGAATACCAGGGAAACCTATAGCCCATGAACTCCGCGAACGGGGCACTTTCGTCGTACGGACCCTCGCAGAACACGGCGTAGGTGACGTCCCGAGCGTGCAGGTAGTCCAACATCTGCATGTGACAGGTCGAGAAGGTGCATCCCTCACACTGATGCTCGTACGGCTTGCCGTCGTGCCACATGTGGAAGTAGGCGATGAGCATTCGGCGGCCCTCGAACACCTCCACCAGCGGGATGTCCCCTCCAGGGCCCCGCACCGTCACCGTCGGCACCAAGGTCATCGACAGCTGACGACGAGCGGCTGCGATCGCGTCTCCTTCGCGGGTATGGGCCTTCTCCCGGACCAGCAGTTCGTCGCGCTCGCGCAGCCAGGTCTCCCGGTCGACGACCGAGGGCGCGGCGGCGCTGGCCGCGGGGGTTGCCGTCATGGCTGCCTCCTTCGTGGAGTGGGGATCGGTCACAGTTACAGACGACCGAGTCGGCGATCGTCATCGGTGACCGATGACGGATGCGTTCGCGGTCGTCAGTACGGTTGTGAGGACCACTCAGACCCGGGGAAACCACATGTCCGGCTCGCCTGATGAGCAGGCGGTCTGGCTGCAGCGCGCCTTCGACGAGCACTGGCGTGAGCTACACGTCCACTGCTACCGCCTCGCCGGGAACGTCACCGACGCGGACGACCTGGTGCAGGAGACCTTCCTGCGTGCCTGGCGGGCTCGCGACCGCTTCGAGGGTCGGGCGTCGGCGCGCACCTGGTTCTACCGGATCGCCACGAACGTCTTCCTCGACAGCCGCAAGGCGGCCAGTCACCGGACGGTACCGTACGGTGACCCGCTGGAGTGGTCCACCGAGCTCGGTCCCTATCCCGACGCCCTGCTGGGCGGCGATCCGCAGACCGGTCTCGCCGCCCGGGAGACTGTCGAACTGGCCGTGATCGCAGCGCTCATGTACCTACCGCCGCGGCAGCGGGCGGCCTTCGTGCTGCGCGACGTCTACGGCTGGACGCCGCAGGAGATCGCCGCCGCGCTCGACACCGCCGTAGCGGCCGTCAACAGCCTCCTCCAGCGGGCCCGCCACACCCTCCGGCGGCGCGCTCCGTCGGATCCGAAGGACTGGCGCCGCCCGCAGCTCACCAGTAAGGACGAAGAGATCCTGCGCCGCTACGCCAACGCGAAGGACCCGGAGACGATCCGGGCACTGCTCGCCGAGGACGTACGGATCACGATGCCGCCCGAGCCGCCAGTCGTCGGGATCGACGCGGCCGCGGAGTTCCTCGGCCGACCGCTCGACTGGCGTACGTTCCTCACCTCGGCCAACGGGCGCCCGGCACTGATCAACTATCTCCGCCGGCCCGGCAGCCCGCACTACGAGGCGTTGGTCGTCGACGTACTCCGGATCGAGAACGGGAGGATCGTAGAGAGCAACGCCTTCATCGGTGCCCGTCACGTCGCCGCCTTCAGCATGCCCGCCACGCTCGAGCCCTAGACGAGTAGGTCTCAAGCCAAGTGGCCGAGTCTGCGCTGGTAGTGGCTACGCAGCCCGACGGACGTGCGGCCACACGGGCAGCGGCCATCACCGGGATGCGGCCGGCTTGACGTCCATCAGCTCAAGCATCTCGTCGCTGAGTCCGTGGATCGCGATGTCGTCACGCCGGCTCTCCCACCGTTCGCGGTCGAGCACCAGGTTGATCTGCTCCTGGCGGACACCCTCGAAAGCCCGGATTGTGGTGCCGTTCGACTGATAGCCAAGCGACCACGAGACTCCCAGCGACGGCGCGTTGGTGGACCAGGCGGCGGACTCGGCGCGATCCGCTCCAAGCCCGGCGAACGCGAGATGCAGGATGGCGCCCCGCATCTCCTTGCCGTAACCACGCCGCTGGAACCGCCGCGCGATCCATGACCCCGTCGAGACGGTCTTGGTGATCCCGAAGCCCTGCGCGCCGATCTCCTGCACCCCGACGCAGACGCCATCGACCTTCACAGCCATTACCAGGTTCCATCTGCTCGGCCGCCAGTCCGCCAGGGATGCCCAGTAGTACCGCAGAAACGACCACTCGGCTTGGGGAGACGGTCCCGACTCCCATCCCGCCACGGGCGAACGCGTCAGAAAGCGGTTCTGCGGATCGTAGATGCCAGCTGCCGCATGGATCGCCAGTTCGGCGAGCTCGTCCTCACCCGGCACAGCCAGCTCAAGCACGGACGTCGTCACCCGCAGACGGCGCACGGGCCAGATCTCGGCCAATGTCATCCGAGCATCATGCCCCGTCCTGCCGTCTGCCGTTGCCCGAAGATGTCGGCTGGTGCGTTTCTCAGCCTGGCTAACATCGCGGCTGGTTGGGGCTGGGTCCTGGTTGACGCCGATCTTCGTCTGATGACCTCCGCCCCGCAGGGGATCGACGGCCGGCTCGATGCATGCCGGTGAAGGTCGGCACCCACGGCCGGACATGCCTGTGTGGCGCCGCATCCTCACCAGATCACCCTAGGACATTGCTGTCAGCCTCGCGGACCAGTTGGTTCGCTTTCATTTGCTGCTCCGCGCTTACCGATGCTGGCGGTTACGCAGTATTCTGCTCGGACGACAGGCAACCGCAGTCCTCAGTGGAAATGTCGCACCCGGCTCACCGGACAGGAGAACGGCATGGAAGCCTTCCGGGCGGTGGCTGGACGAGTACCATACGTTCCGGCTAGACGATCGGTCGTAGTTTTCGACCGCGATAGTGCGGCTTCGCTTAGGGCGGTGTCCACCGCGTATGCCACGCCGACGCGGCTCAGAGCTGGATTACGGCTTGGTGCGGGTCCGCGCTCGGCACACGCCGGGTTACCGGCAGGCCATGGGATGGCGGAGCCCCGGCGGCTTCGTTCCGGCTGTCAGCACCTGCCGGCGTATGACGTCCGAGGGTGAGCTGACGGGGCCGTTCTGGGCGGCGCGGGCCTATTCGCGCGGCTCGGGGCAGGACCATCTCGGGCTCGGTTCGGTTAGTTCTGATCGGCTGCTGACGCGGCTGTCGCCGGGCGTCAACGTGCTGACCGCCCACCCACGGTACTGGTCGTTCTACGCGTTCCTGTTGGACGAGTTTTGGGCGCGGGATCTGCCGCGCCACCGGAGCGCCTTCCGGGCGTTCTATCGCCCCCGGGAGGCGTTGTACTCCGTTGCCTGCCAGCTTTGTGAGCAGCCTGAGCACGAGACCCTGACGAGCGGCATCGTCGGGTCCAGGCGCACATACGGTGTGATCGGTCAGGAGGAGTTCGATCCGGGGTTCGACTACATCAAGGAGCCACTCGGCGGATACGGGCTCTACTACCGCACGGTGATGGAGACGATGGGCTTGGTCGTGCTGACCGATCCGGGTACTGGGGTGGTGTTCGACGCTCCGACGCCGTTGGGTCGGTCGGTGGCGGCCGGGTATCGCGCTGCAGTCGACGGAACCCGATTCTACCGGGACTACTTCGCGGACTGCGATGCCGCTGTCCCGCGGGAGGTTCTCACGGAGTTCGCAGCCGCCGGCTGCCTGTGCCAGCTGCCCACGGCCGCCACCGCCGACCTACCGTTACTTCAAGACGTGTTCCTGCACCACGGCGAGCCCGAGGAAGCTGAGCGGCGGCGCGCCACCTTTCGCTTCATTCTCGACTTCTGCCGGACAGCTCCGGCGGAGGCGGTAAGCCAGGACCGCTTTCGCCAGCTTGTCTACTTCCGGCAATTGGACGGCCAGCCGTACGTACCGCTGCCGGGAGTGCTCATCACCGCCCGACGGTGGCGCATCTACCAGGCGCGCGAGTATTTTGCATTTGCCTTCAATCGGCTGTGGGCGTGGGTGGCACGCCGTGGGCTGGAGCTGTCCGACGACGGTCTGAGCCTGGTTCCCCTGAGTAAACTCTGGGCGATCATTACTGAAGAACTCGACGACAACAGCTTTTGCGGCGACCTGCCCGATCCTGGAATCGGGGCCGACATGCCGGGCGCGGCCTTCGCCGAGTGGCTCACGGGGCACGTCGATGTGGCGCCAGGAGTCGACGATCTGTGGCCTCGACACGAGGAGTTCGACGAGCACAGCCTCTACGACTGGTGCGCCAACGCCGAGGACGACGCCGAAACGCTGATCGCGATGCTGGGAATCCTGCTGCTCGTTCACCGCAGACTCGGCGCCCCCGGGCGGCAGGCCGACCTGGGTGACGACGCCGATTTGCTTACCGAGGGTGGCGGCCAGCGCATCGGCATGAGCCGCTTCTACGAGTTGCTACGCAAGCGGCTCATGGCAAACCAGACGATCGCCGAACTCCTCCAATGGATCATCATCGACTTCGTGATTGTCCAGCATGAGCGGGTGGCCACGGCGAAGCTCTTCAGCAGCGGGGACACCTTTCGTTTCCGGCGGGTCGGTGACGCGCTGCGGTTCTTTCCCGCCGACGCGCCGGTCGGCTTCAACGACAGCCGGTTCTGGGCCCTGAGTACGATCGCTCACGAGCTCGGCCTCGTCTCCAGCCTGAGCTTGCCGCAGCGGCAGCTGACCCTCGCCGGGTCGGCCCTCCTGACCGACGGCGACCTCCCAGCTGGCGCGGCGCAGAAGGCGGCGGCGCGGTTCCACCGGGAGAACGCGCGGTGAGTGTCGTGCCCCCGTTCATCGTCCCGGAGCAGGTCCAGGGTGCGTGGACGAACCTGATCGTGCTGACCTACTCGGCACACCTGGACTTCTTCGAGACCCATCTGCTTCGGCAGTTGAGCCGAGTGCCGAACCGGATAGTGCTGGCCGATGATCGGCGGCTGGCCGAGCAGTTCGCCACTGCGGCACGATCCGGGCAGCGGCTCGGTCAGGCAAACCGAACCTATCTGGCCGCACCGGTCCGCAACCCGTGGGCAGCGCATGCGAAGGCGGTGTTGCTGACGACGTCCACAGCGGGCCGGTTGCTGGTCGGCTCGGGCAATCTGGGGCCAGACGGGTACGCCGAACCCGGTGAGCTGTGGCACCGCTACACCTATGACGACAGCATCGGTGAGCATGCCGACGTGTTCGCCGCGCTCCGGTCCTTGATCGACGGGATCGCGGCGTGGGGGTGGCTCGATCCCGCCGCAGTCGCCGGGCTGGGCCTGGCTTGGTCTTCCACTCCGTGGTTGATCCCTCAGCCAACTGCGCAGCAGCCGCTGCACCACAATCTCGATACTCCGCTGATCGAGGTGATCACCGCCGCGGTGGACGGTCCGGTCGAGTTGCTCACGGTGCACGCACCGTTCTACGACGAGGATGTGGCGGCGCTCGGGCAACTGCTGGACCGGCTACGACCCCGCCGTTTGCGGGTTCTGCTCACCCCGGACACGTCGGTCGATGGGGGGCGCCTCACCGCGTTGGCGACTCGCCCCGGCACGGCGGTGTCGCTCGAGAGGGTCCACGTGACCGACGCTCCGACGGCCTTCCTGCACGCCAAGTTCATTCATGTGGTGGGCAGCAAGCAGGAGGTGTTGGTCACCGGTTCGGCAAACATGTCTCGACGGGCACTGCTGCTGACGGCCGCCACCGGCAACATCGAGCTGGCGGTGATTGAGACGCGGCCGCGCGGAGGGTTCGTTGGCCTCTACAAGCCGCTGACGATACAGCCGCTGCCTACCGCGGAATCGATCTCGTTGACCTTTCGGGGCGGCGGTGAGACACCATCGGCAGGTGCCGTGGCACTGCTCTACAGCGAGCTACAGGGCAACCTCCTGACGCTGGTGTTCAACGCAGCCCTGGGTTCGGGTATGCCGGACCTGGTCTTTCCGGACGGGACCGCGGTGCTCGCGCTGGCCGCCCAGGGTGACGGCACGAGTTTCCGGTTCCGGTTGGCTGACAGGGACGTCGATCGGCTCACGCATGGCGGGCGCATCGACGTCCGCCTGCCCGGCAGCGCCGGCACCGCCGATCCGGAGCCGACGTGGCCCTACCACGTGGACTCGCTGCGTGGTCGGATGGAGCGAAGCGGAGACGACAATCATCTGCTGTCCTCGACGGGGACCTTGCCCCGCGACGACAGTGACCTGTTCCAGCTCCTCAGACAGCTGGAGCAGACGCTGATCTTCGATCCCGAGACCGCTTGGAAGGTGGCAGGGACCAAGACGGGAACCGAAGCCGGGGACGGGGGTGACGGGGAGCGGCTGCGGTGGGAGGAAATCGACTGGGACCGGCTCTACCGGCACCCCCGCTATCGGGGCTACCAACGGAGCCGAGGGCCCGATGGAGAGCCCGCATCGGACATCGAGGTCATCCTCAGCTCGATCGCCGCTCGCCTGGGCGGGGCTGCCGGGCCGTCCACTATGGGCGACCGTGACAACGACCTCGACGCCGGAGGCGAACCAGACGACGTCGAGCTGAAGGAGGAGCTCACGCGGCGCCTGAGCGTCTCTACCCGGACCCGCATGGCCTGCAACCGGCTCGCCATCCGATTCACTGCGGCATTGCAGAACAAAGCCTTTCAGGAGAAACTCGGCCCCACCCTGACGGTGCGCAACGCGGTCATCCTGGGCCACGTCCTGCGCGAGCTGCTGCACGGTGACGCTATCGACCCAGGACGGGCGATCATGGCGCAGCTCGCTACGTGGTCGTTTCTGTGGGGCCCGAAGAGTAACGTTGCCTCGCTCCCCGGAGAGGAGCGCGCAGCCGCCGAGCAGGTTCTCACCGGGGCGAAGGCTCGACAAACTATGCTTCGTGCCCTCTCCGAACTCGCCGCATATGACCTCGACGACGAGCTACGTTCGGCCGTACGCGATCAAGCTCAGGCACTGCTGCTGTCGCCGACGCTCGGCCTTGATCAACATCTGCTGAGGCTGACCGCATCAGACGCGCGGCAGGCCGCCGCTCTCGTCGCTAACCTGCGCTACGTCGCTGGGAACTACACGGGTCGCGAGATCGTAGAACTGATGAGTGCCAGTTGGGACATCCGAGCGGCGTCCGTGCGATGGGAGAGAACCATCGTGCGGCGACTTGCCGGCCAGGGATTCCCCGCACGCTCAAGCGAGGTTGATGTTCTTCGGGTGCAGGAACCGATCGCGGGCCTTACCGTCGACCGTGCGGCCACTGATCTGGCCTGCCTCGCCGCCCACCTGATCGTGGGCGGAACGGATCTCGACTACGTGCGCATCCGATTCGCCGAAGGACGCGACGTCGCTTACTGGGACGCCGCCACAGGCGAGGGCATCTGTTTCATAGCCGGTGAGGAGAAGGATCTCACCGAACTGCGGCCCGAGTTTCCAGAATGGTGGCGGCGCCTGGACGAACTCGAAGGCCGGGAAGTTGCCCCTGCGGCTGCCTGACGGCCTCGTGCCCGGTCACCGCCCTGCGGACAGCGGCGCCGGTGCTGTGGCGGATGCGGCCACGCCACCGGATTCCTCGGGCTCGGACCGGTGTACTTCAGTCCATTTCCGTGCATCGGACACCGCACACCACCATTCAAGCCAGGAACGAAGCCGGCCTTTATGAGTACCAGGTCCGCGACTGACGGGCCTGGTACGCCCATCACGCTCTCGATGGCCGCCCACGCCTGCCTTGCCGTGGCCCGATCCATTACCGCAAAAGGGAGCCGGCCCGGTGACGGCATGATGATCGGCTTCACCGCGCCGGGGATGGTCCGAAGGCGACGACGCCGCCAACACCAAGCCCGGATCTGCCACTACCGACGACGCGGCTCCCCCTGGACAACTGCCGCTGTATTAGAGCGCGGCGGTATCCCGCCGGTACCTGCGGCGACAGATGGAAACCCCTGCGGAGATGAGGCCGATGAGGATCGAGTAGACGGCGCAGCGTTCGACGAGGCCGACCAACACGTTGGCCCCTGAGCCGGCGACGGCGAGGAAAGCCACCGTGGAGACGAGTCCGAAGGCGCCGAGCATGACCATGGCCTTCCCGGGCTTCCTACCGATGCCGAGATCTCGGTACATGCGTCCGAGCACGATGATCAGAATGTTGCCGCCGACGATGGCGGCCATGGCACCCAGGCCGTGGAAGTCGACAGTGCCCTGCCGATCGGCTTCGCCGTCGCCGGGGAAGAGCGCCAGCACGACGCCGCCGGCGCCGACCAGGGTGGCCATGCCGAGCAGGACCCCCCGGCGCCAGCCTCGCAGGCCGTTGAGCAGGGCGACACCGATGAACACCAGGACTCCGAAGAGGGAGAAGCCGGTGTTCATGACCCACCAGAGGGGCGAATACACGTACTGGCCGAACGCGGTCAGCGGGCCGTGGACTCCGAGGTCGCTGATGTAGTGGTAGGTGTAGCTGTAGGGCGGACTCCGCCAGGCCGCGGCGGCGACGAACTCGAGCAGCAGGAAGATCGCTGCCGCTGCGGCGAGCGCTGCTCCGGCGGGCCGGCGCTGGCCGCTCCGTTGCGCCGCAGAGACGGTTGCCGTCGGCGTTGCCGTCACCAGTTGTGTCATGGCCGGGAGCCCTTCGGCGAGGTCGGCAGGGACGGACGCCCCTGGTATCACTGCAAAAGTGTAGTGGCACCAGTTTCGGTGTCAATACAATAATGGTCAGAGTTGTACGATGACGGGCATGGCAGGGGAGCTGAATCAAACTGGGCGGCGCGAGCGAAAGAAGGCCATGACCAGAGCCTCGATCCTGCTAGCTGCGCAGGAGCTGTTCCTCAAGCGCGGCTTCGACGCGGTGAGCGTGCGAGAGATCGCCGACCAGGCGGACGTCTCCCCCACCACTGTCTTCGCCCACTTTCCCCAGAAGGAGGCACTCCTCTTCCACGAGGAAGACGCGCAACGCGAGCGACTCGTCGCCGCCGTACGCGAGAGACCGGCCGGCCTCTCGATCTCGGAGGCGCTGAAGGCCTACTACCGCTCCGAGTTCGTCGCCATGTGGTCCGGCGAGGAGGCGCCGCTCCGCCGCCGCGTCATGTCGCTGATGGAAGCCACACCGGCCCTTCAGGAGTACGCCTCCCGGATGTGGCTCCGCCACGAGGACGCACTCGTCGCGGCCATCACCGAGGATCTCGGCCTGTCCCAGCCGAGCGACGACATCCGGGTCTACGCTCGTTTCGCCCTCCAGATCCAGCTACTCGTGACGAGTGACACCGATCCGATGCTCGACGCGGGATTCCGGATCCTCGATCAGGGCTGGAGTGAGCATGACCCGGCGCGTGGCAGGTAGCGTCCACGCCAGTGGACCAATGGAAACGTCACGGCCCGTCACGGTGACGGGCTTCCCGTTTCATTCCTGAACCACGTCACCAAAGAGTGCATTGAGCCGCCGCTTGAGGTCATCACCGACCCGTGACGTCGCCGAGCGCGGTCAGCAGGTGCCGGGCCGGCCCCCGCCCCTGACTGTGGCTCCCCGGCAGCTTTATAGATCGTGTACCGACCGGACTTGCGGCAGCCCGTCGGTACCTCGGGATCGAGGTCGGGGTTGGTGATCGGCTCAGTATTCGACGCCACCGCCGGGACCGCCCGCCGAGCACGACGACGGGCGACGCTCGCCGGCGCGACAGCCGGAGGAAGCGGCCCTCGATGCGCGGCGAGCGCGACGAGGGCCGCGGCCTGGGCGGGTGGCAGCGGACGGCGGGCGGTGGTCAGTCGGGCGGGGCCATCCGGCGACGCAGTTCCCGCTTGAGCACCTTGTGGCTCGGCCCGAGCGGCAGGTCGTCGACATACCGGACCTGCCGCGGGTACTTGTGCCGGCCCAGATGCTCCCGCGACCAGTCGATCATCTCCTGCTCGTCGGGCAGGCCCGGGCCGGCCGGGTCCGCCACCACCACCGCGCAGACCTCCTCGCCGTGACGAGGGTCGGGCACCCCGATCACCGCCACCTGGCCGACCGCCGGGTGCCCGGCAAGGACCTCCTCCACCTCGCGTGGGTAGACGTTGAAGCCACCCCGGATGATCATGTCCTTCTTCCGGTCGACGATGGTGATGAACCCGTCGGCGTCCTTGCGTCCCAGGTCACCGCTACGGAACCAGCCGTCCACCACCGCCTCCGCGGTCGCCTCGGGCCGCCCCAGGTAACCGGCGAAGACGTTGTGCCCCCGGATGACGATCTCGCCGAGCTCTCCGGTCGGCAGCAGCTCGATCCGCTCGTCCACCTCCGCGCGGGCGATCTCCACCTCCACGCCCCAGACCGGGTGCCCGATGGTCCCGGCGCGGGTGCCGAAGTGCGGCTGGTTGGTGGTGGCGGTGGGTGAGGTCTCGGAGAGCCCGTACCCTTCGAAGACCGTCGTCTGGAAGGCGGCGTGGAACCGTTCCAGCACGGCCACCGGCAGCGACGCCCCGCCGGAGACGCAGAGCCGCAGCCGGGGCAGGTCGTCCCGGTCCCGGGCGGCGTCGAGCAGCGCCACGTACATGGTGGGCACGCCGTGGAAGACGTCCACCCCCTCACGCAGCATCAGGTCGATGGCGGCCGGCCCGGTGAACCGGCTCAGCAGCACCAGCGTCGCGCCGATCCGGAAGGTGCCGTTCATCGCCACCGTCTGGCCGAAGCTGTGGAACAGCGGCAGGCAGCCGAGCACTACGTCCGTCCTGCGCGCGTCGTTGGCGTCGAAGACGTTCACGGTGGCGTTCATGACCAGGTTGAGGTGGGTGAGCACGGCGCCCTTGGGCACCCCGGTGGTGCCGCTGGTGTAGAGCACCACCGCCGGGTCCTCCGCCGACCGGGTGACGTACGACGGCAGCGGTGGCAGCGGGTGGCTCAGCTCCTCCAGGCGGGGCGCGACCGCGCCGGCGGCGGCCGGCCCGACGGTCACCAGCGGCACGCCGGCCGCCGCCGCGGCAGCGGCGCCCAGGGCGAGCTGGGAGCTGTGGCACACCAGCAGCTTCGTGCCGCTGTCGGTCAGCACGTGCGCCGCTTCGTCCACGGTCAGCAGCAGGTGCACCGGGACGAGCACCGCGCCGGCGGCGAGGGCCCCGTAGTAGACCCGGGGGAAGTCCACCACGTTCGGGGCCAGCAGGGCCACCTTGTCGCCGGGGCCGACCCCCCGCTCGCGCAGCCCGGCGGCGTAGCTGCGCGCCTCCAGCCACAGCTCGGCGTACGTCACCCGGGCGTCGCCGTCGACCACGGCGACGGTGTCGGCGTGCCGGCGGGCGGACTCGGCCAGCACCATGGCCAGCGACAGCGCGGTCATCGGGCCACGCCCCGCACCAGGCGGCTGACCGTCTCGGCGACGCAGACCGGCTTGCCACCGGCGTCGCTCTCGACGGTGACCGCGGTGACCACCTGCACGCCGCCGTCCACGGGTGAAACCTCGGCCAGGGTCGCGGTGGCGCGGACCGCGCTGCCGACCCGGAGCGGGGCCGGGAAGCGCACCCGGTTGAGGCCGTAGTTGACCCCCATGGCCACCCCCTCTACCCGGTAAAGGCCACCGGCCAGCGCCGGCAGCAGTGACAACGTGAGGTAGCCGTGCGCGATGGTGCCGCCGAACGGGCCAGCCGCGGCCCGTCGCGGGTCGATGTGGATCCACTGGCGGTCGTCGGTGGCGTCGGCGAACCGGTCGACCCGTTGCTGGTCGATCCGGAACCAGGGGCCGGGGCCCAGGGTCCCGCCGGTCGCCTCGGCCAACTCCTCGATGGACGCGAAGACCCTCATGCCAGGTGTCCTCCCAGCTTCGTGTAGCCGCGCAGCAGGTCGCGGGAGATGATCAGTCGCTGCATCTCGTCGGTGCCCTCGAAGATCCGGTAGAGCCGGACCTGCCGGTACCAGCGCTCGATCGGCAGCTCGCGGGTGTAGCCCATGCCGCCGTGGATCTGCAGGACGCGGTCGACCACCCGATTGACCATGCCCGCGCCGTAAAGCTTCGCCATCGAGGAGGCGTGCCGCGGGTCCATGCCCTGCTCGACGGTCCAGGCGGCGCGCAGGATGAGCCAGCGGGCCGCCTCCAGCTCGGTCTCCGAGTCGGCGATCATCCACTGGATGGCCTGGTTGGTGCCGATCTTCGCGCCGAAGGTCTCCCGGGTGTTGGCGTAGTCGATGGCCATCGACAACGCCCGCTCGGCGATGCCGACGGCGTGCGACGGGATAATGTAGCGGCCCTTGCCGATCCACTCCATACCGAGGCTGAAGCCCTGCCCGGGCTCGCCGAGGATGTTGCGCCCGGGCACCCGGACGTCGTCGAAGACCAGCGAGGCGGGGCCACCCTCGCCCATCGTCTGGATGAACTCCGAGCGCCAGCCCATCGACCGGTCCACCAGGAACGCGGTGGCGCCGCCGTGGCGGGCCCCCTTCTCCCGGTCGGTCACCGCGATCACGATGGCGAAGTCGGCGTCGTGACCGCCGGTGATGAAGGTCTTCTCGCCGTTGAGGATCCAGTCGTCGCCGTCGCGGCGGGCGCTGAGCTTGATGTTGGCCGCGTCGGAGCCGGCGCCGGGCTCGGTGATCGCGAAGCAGCTGCGCCGCTCCCCCTCGATGGTCGGGACCAGGTACTCGCGCTTCTGCTCGTCATTGGCGTGGAACAGGATGTTGTCCGCCTCGCCGCCGAACCGGAACGGCACGAACGAGCGGCCGAGTTCGGTCCAGATCAGGGACTGGGTGACGGCCGGCAGGTCCATGCCGCCGTACTCCTCCGGGGTGGCCAGCCCCCAGAACCCGAACTTGCGCGCCTTGAGCTGCAACTCGCGCAGCTCGCTGTGCTCCAGTCCGGGCCGGTGCGCCCGTTCCCGCCGCAGCAGCTCCTGCTCCAGCGGCATGACCTCCCTGGTGATGAAGTCGCGGGCGGTATCGCGGATCGCCCGCTCGGTGTCGGAAAGCGCGAAGTCCATGTCCCCTCCGGGTGCTGGTCCGCCGGCGCGCCTCAGCGCGCGCCGCCGTTGACGTACAGGGTCTGTCCGCTGACGTACGACGCGTCGTCGCTGGCCAGGAAGGCGATCACCGAAGCGATCTCGGTCGGCTGGGCGACCCGGCGCAGCGGGGTGTGCTCGGCGACCATCCGCTGATGCTCCTCCGGGCTGCTACCGACCCGCTGCGCGGTGGCGGCGGTCATCGCGGTGGCCACGTAGCCCGGGGCGACGGCGTTGACCGTGACGTTGTACGGGCCGAGTTCGATGGCGAGGGTGGCCGTCAGACCCTGCACCCCCGCCTTGGCCGCCGCGTAGTTGACCTGGCCCCGGTTGCCGAGGGCGGAGCGGCTGCTGAGGTTGACGATCCGGCCGTAGCGGGCCGCGACCATGTGCTGTTGGGCGGCCTGGCAGCAGAGGAACATGCTGGTCAGGTTGGTGGTCAGCACCGCCTCCCAGTGCGGCAGGGGCATCTTGAACAGCAGGTCGTCGCGGGTGATGCCGGCGTTGTTCACCAGCACGTGCAACCCGCCGTACGCCTGCACCACCCGGTCGGTCATCGCGGCCACCGCCGCGGGGTCGGTCACGTCGCAGCCGATGCCGACGGCCCGGCCGCCGGCCGCGGTGATCTCGTCGGCGACCGCCCGGCTGCGCTCCTCGTCGAGGTCGACCACGGCGACGGCGGCGCCCTCGGCGGCCAGCCGGTGCGCGGTCGCCGCGCCGATGCCCTGCCCGGCGCCGGTGACGACGGCCACCCGGTCGGCGAATCTGGTCACGGTTCTCCCCTTTGCTAGAAGGCGTTGACGCCGGTGAGCGCACGCCCGATGAGCAGCTGCTGGATCTGGCTGGTGCCCTCGTAGAGGGTGGCGACCCGGGCGTCGCGCAGGTACTTGCCGACCGGGTACTCGTCGATGTAGCCGTACCCGCCGAAGACCTGGACGGCGTTGTTGGCCGCCCGGACCGCTGCCTCGCTGGCGAAGAGCTTGGCCATCGAGGCCTCGGTGGCGAACGCCTCGCCCCGGTCCACGAGGTCGGCCACCCGCCACACCAGCAGCCGTGCGGCGGCGGTGTCCACGGCAATGGCGGCGAGCAACTGCTGCACCAGCTGGTGCCCGGCGATCGGCTTGCCGAACTGGGTGCGCTGCCCGGCGTAGCCGACCGCCGCGTCGAGGCAGCCCTGGGCGATGCCGACGCAGCCGGCGGCCACCGACATCCGGCCCTTGGCCAGGGTGGCCAGGGCCAGCCGGAACCCGCCGCCGGCCGGGCCGAGGCGCGCCGAGTCGGGCACCCGGACGGCGTCGAAGCACAGCTCACCGGTTGCCTGCCCGCGCAGCCCGAGCTTGCCGTGGATCTCCCTCCGGGTGAGCCCGGCGACGTTGGTGGGCACCAGGAACGCACTGATGCCCCGGTGTCCGGGTCCGCCGGTGCGGGCGAAGAGCAGGACCACGTCGGCCACGGTGCCGTTGGTGATGAACGTCTTCGCGCCGGTGATCAGCCAGTCGCCGCCGTCGCGGGTCGCCCGGGTGGTCAGCGCGGCCGCGTCCGAACCGCTGTCCGGTTCGGTCAGGGCGAAGCAGCCGAGCGCGGTGCCGGCGCAGAGCCGGGGCAGCCACTCGGCCCGCTGCGCGGCGGACCCGTGCGCGGCGATGGCCTTGGCGACCAGCCCGAGCGACACCGAGACGATGCCCCGGACGGCGGAGTCGCCCCGGCCGAGCTCTTCCAGCACCAGGCAGTAGGAGAGGTGGTCGCCGCCGGACCCGCCGTCTTCCTCGGGGATGGTCAGCCCGAGGAAGCCCAGCCGGCCGAGCTTGTCCACGATCTCCGGGTCGACCGACTCGCGCCGGTCCCAGGCCGCGGCGTGCGGGACAACCTCACGGTCGACGAACTCGGCGGCGAGCTGACGAACCGCCGCCTGCTCCGCGGAGAGCTGAAGGTCCATGCGGCATAAACTAGCGCTGAAAGTTTAAGTACGTCCAGACCCGGCTGTGGCAGAGTTGCCGCGGACCGACGAGTGAGCGAGGGAGGCGCGGATGCCCCGGCCGAGGCAGGCGCTGCTCAGCCGGCAGCGGATCGTCGATGCCGCCGCCGCGCTGATCGACGCGGACGGGCTGGAGGCGTTCTCCACCCGCCGGCTCGCTGCCGAACTCGGCGTACGCGGGCCCTCGCTCTACAACCACTTCGCCACCAAGGACGAGATTCTCGACGCGGTGGCCGACAGCGTCACCGCCCAGGTGGACGTCTCCTTCTTCGGGCACCTCGACTGGCACGAGGCGCTGCGCCGGTGGGGGCACTCGTATCGGGCGGCACTGGCCGCACACCCGAACATCGTCCCGTACCTGGCCCGCGGGCCGGGCCGGCGGCCGGCGGCGCTGGCGATGGCCGACGCGGTCTACGGCGGGCTCGTCGCTGCCGGCTGGCCGCCCGCGCGCGCGACGCACATCGGGGCGCTGATGCGCTACTTCGTGGCGGGCTCCGCGCTCGGATCGTTCGCCCGTGGCTTCGTCGAGGACCCGGGGTTGTACGGGGAGCGGTATCCGCACCTGACCCAGGCGCACCGGCTCGCCGAGCATCAGCAACGGGTGGACGAGGGCGCCTTCGCGCTCGGCCTCGACGCGCTCATCCATGGGCTCTCCCGCACCTACGAGGAGCACGTCGGGCCGCTACCACCCCTCCCGCCAGCCGATCCGGGGCACTAGAGTAGAAACTTCCAGCGATAGTTTTCGACCACCGTGAGGTGCGCGATGGATCTCGCACTATCCGACATCTATCTCGACGGAGCGTGGGTCGTCCCCTCCTGCGGGCAGACCATCGCGGTGCACAACCCGGCGACCGAGGAGGTGCTGGCGAGCGTGCCGGCAGGCACGGCGGCCGACGTCGACCGCGCCGTCACGGCCGCCCGGCGCCGCCTTCCCGGGCTGGGCCGAACGATTCGCTAAGCATTCCCGCACGTCACGCACGCCATCCCAAGACCAGGCCGTGTAGTCGACGGCATGCCGTCGACCATCCCCGCACGACATGTGGTCCCCACCCGGTCCCCCGGGCGCTGACGCGCTTGGCGACCTCACGCCCACCGGACGAGTGCCACCTCCAGTCGTCAGTTCGGAGGGCCACCATGCCGGCATGCCAAGGCGTAGATGGATCGTGGCGCTGGCCGTGGTCGCCCTCATCGGAGTCGCTGTCGGGACAGTTGCCCTGGTCGCTCCCGCCGTCGCGGCGACTGCCTGTCCACAGTGCTATGGACTTTTCCGCACTCGACGGCAGCATCTACACCGACCCGGACGACGAACGGATCACCCGCTTTTACGGCACCCGGATGAGCCATCCCAGGGTATTGATCTGCGCCGCCCCAGCCTGCTACCGGCGGCTCGGCGGAGGCGGGGAGAAAGGACAGGCGATCCGCAACTGGTCCCTCATGCTGTCACCAGTCGGGGCAAACGAAACCATCGCGACCCACGAGCTGTCGCACGTCGAGTTCCACGAGCGCCTCGGGTCGGCCCGAGGCAAAGTGCCGCATTGGTTCGACGAAGGGCTGGCCGTACTCATCTCCGACGACTCCCGCTATCTGAAGCCCTCCTCTGAGGGGGACCGGTGCCGCCTGCCGTACGAGCAGGCCTCGCCGATCGTCGACTCGGATTGGCGAGCCATGACCGCGGGCGGCGTGGACCGACCGTACCTACACGCGGCCTGCGTGGTGAGTCGCTGGACCAGCGCTCACGGCGGACCCGCCGCCGTGCTGGACCTCATAGCCCGGCTCCGCGACGGCGCAGACTTCCAAACCACAGTGGCCGTCCCGCGTTGACTACCCCAGGCCTCATCCTCAGGCGGCCGGGGCGTGGGGCCCGTTTCGGGCCGTCTTGAGGACCTGAAGGACGTCTCGAATCCCTGACCGACGGGGGCCGGGGTCCGGTTGGTTCAGCTGGAGAGCTCCGATGTTGTGGGGATGAGCGATGCCAGCGGCGGCGGTGGCCAGAGTTCTGCCGGCCCGGCGGTAGTCGCGTTCAGCCGGCCGCTGAAGCTTGACCAGCGGTCAAGGAGCGCTACCGGACGGCGCACTTGACCGGCGTGGTCCCCAGGAAGCAAGCAAGGCCAGCCCCATGTTTCGGACCAGCCTTCTGAACTTCGTTTCAGCCAAGCCGAGCGCTGATCCCAGTGCTGCCGTGCGGCAGGATGGCGACCGCGGCCTTGAAGTATCCGTGTGTATCAGCTGACGTCTGACGTGCGATGCACCGCCGAATGTTTCGACGCTGGCCGTACGTCAGAATCGGATCATGTACGAACGAGTGGTACGGCGGGCGGGCGGGCTGCCGCCGATAGCGGTGGACGCCGGGCTGGTGGTTGTCGCGTTGGTCGCCCAGCTTGCCCCGTTCGTGTCCGGCGGCCGAGATTGGCCGATCGCCGCGTACTTAATCTGTGTTGCCGTGTCGCTGCCGGTGATCTGGCGGCGGAGGGCACCGTTCGCCGTCCTCATGGTGAGCGAGCTTGCCGCCGCCGCGTACACGTTCGTCCCGGACGGGCCGCGCCAGCCCCTCTGGTATGGAGCGCTGATCGCCATGTTCACTGTCGCCGCGCAAGCGCCCCGCTGGCAACGGGTCAGCGCCGTCGTGATCATCGCGTCGGGTGCGTTCATTCTCACCGGCTCGTTCGAGACCGCTGCCCGGGGAGCGCTGCTGTGGACGACCGCGTATGCGATGGGCCGCGCTTGGTCGAACCGACAGGAGTACGTACGGACGCTTCAGGAGCGCGCCCGGCACCTCGAACGCGAGCGGGAACTGGAGGCCGAGCGGGAACGGTCCCGGATCGCGCGGAACATGCACGACATCCTGGCCCACGCGGTGAGCATCACGATCGCGCAGGCGGAGGCAGGGCCGGTGGCGATGAAGCACGGCCCTGCTCGTACAGAGGCAGCGTTCGAGGCGATTGCCACGGCGGGCCGGGACGCCATGGCCCAGTTGCGCCGGATCCTCGGCGTCCTTGACGCCGGTGGCGAGAGCGCGCGCACCCCGCAGCCGACGCTCGCTGGGATCCCGGGCCTCGTCGACACGGTCTCCCGGGTCGGCTCCACGTCGGTCACGCTGATCGTCTCCGGACGGCCCGGTACCGTAACGCCCGACGCCGAGGTCGCGGCGTATCGGATCGTCCAGGAGGCGCTGACCAACGTGCTCAAACACGCGGAGGCGAAGACGGTGACGGTGACGCTCGACTGGCGTGACGGCGAACTCGTCATCACCGTGGCCGACGACGGCCGAGGGCCCCAGACCGACGGCCGAGGACAGGGGCTCATCGGCATGCGGGAACGCGCCGCGTCCTGCGGTGGGTCCGCGTCGGTCGGCCCGGTGCCCGGCGGCAAGGGCTTCCAGGTGCAGGCGAGGTTGCCCGGCGCGGCGGCGGAGGTCGCGCGATGAGCATCCGCATCGTGGTCGCCGACGACCAGGAGCTCGTGCGGGGCGCCTTCGCGGCGATCCTCGACGCCGAGCCCGACATGGAGGTCGTCGCCGAGGCCGCTGACGGCGCCGAGGCGGTGGCCGCCGTTCACGAGCACACCCCCGACGTCCTGGTGCTCGACATCCAAATGCCGGGGATGGACGGCATCGAGGCCGCCCAGCGGCTGAGCGGCGCACCCGTACGGGTGCTCATGCTGACGACATTCGGGCAGGACGACTACATGTACGACGCGCTGCGCGCCGGAGCGAGCGGCTTCCTGCTCAAGGACGTCCGCCGCGCCGAACTGGTCCACGCGGTCCGGGTCGTCGCCGCTGGTGAGTCGCTGCTCGCCCCAGCGCTCACCACTCGGCTGATCGAGACGGCGGTCCGCAGGCCGGCGCCGCCGCCCAACTCCTGGACCGGCCTGGACCGGCTCACCCCGCGGGAGCGCGAGACGCTGCAGCTCCTCGGCCGGGGACTGACCAATGCCGAGATCGCGGCCGGACTGGTGGTCAGCGAGCACACCGTCAAGACGCATGTCAGCAGTGTGCTCGCCAAGCTCGGCCTGCGGGACCGGGCACAGGCGGTCGTGGCCGCGTACGAGTCCGGTCTCGTCGTCGCCGGCGAGCCGCCTCCCTCTGTGGAGTGAGACCAGAACCGCTCGCGCGACCCAGGTAGGTCCGTTCGCTGCGGCGATGGCTGCGTACGCCGGTTCTTCGATGATCGTCCGGTGATCGCACGCACTGTCCGAATCCTGAGCCTGCTGTTCGTCGCCATCGCACTGACCGGCGTACCGTCAGCCGCCGCCCCACCGCCGGCTCCGGTCCCGGCCGACCTGACCACGACCGACGTCGGAATTCCTACGGCCGACGGAAAGACCCTTGCCGGTACGGTCTTCGCGCCTCGCGCCGCGTCCGGCCCGCTGCCCGGACTGGTGCTGGTGCACGGCTCCGGCAACGGCAAGCGGTCAAGCGTCACCCCGGAGGCGATCGCCTTCGCGCGACAGGGGATCGCCGTTCTCGCGTACGACAAACGCCCGCTCGACAACCCGGTGTACTCGCTGCTCGCCGACGACGTCGTCGCCGCGGTCGGCGTCCTGCGAAAGCAACCTGGGGTGAAGCCGAACGCCGTCGGGCTCTGGGGGATCAGCGAGGGCGGCTGGGTCATGCCCATCGCCGCGAGCCGATCGAAGGACATCGCCTTCCTCGTCCTCGCCTCCGCCCCGGCCCTGCCACCGGTGCGCGTCCAGAACTGGAACATGCGCAACAAGCTGGCTGGTGCCGGGGTCTCCGGCGCGCTCACCGACACGCTGTCCAACAAGTTCTACCGGCTCGCGGACGACGCAGGACTGTTCGCCGAGGCCGACTATGAGCCACGGCCGGCGCTGTCCGCCGTCACGCAGCCGGTCCTCGCCGTGTACGGAACGGCCGACACGCAAGTGCCGCCCGCCGAGAGCGTCGCTGTGTTGCGCCAGACGATCCGCTCACCGCTGACCGTCCGGTTCATCCCCAGCGCAGGACACACCTTGCGAGTCCTCGACGACACCGGCATGTTCACCAACGAACTGTTCCCGTCGTACCCGGAGATCGTCGGCGACTGGATCCGCGCGGTCGGCGCCGGCACCATTCCGCCGCCGCACGTCGATCAGCCCCCGGCGCAGCAGGCGAACAGCGTCGCACTGACCCCCTCGGCATGGTGGGAGTCCTGGCCCGCGCAGCTCATCGCCCTCGCCGTGCTCCTGACCGGCTTCCTGTCCTACCCGATCGTCGCTCTTGTCCGGCGAGTGCCCCGCCGTGCGGTAACCGCCGCTCGTCCCGCCCGGCTCCTCGCCGCCGCGGGTGCCACTGCGGTCATCGGCTTCGTCGCATACTTCGTCACCGTGGCCGACAGCGCAAACTGGAAGGGCATCTCACCGGGCCCGATGGTGGGTGGTCGACCCGTGTTCTGGCTGGCGCTCCAGGCCGTCGCGCTCCTAACCGTCATCACCACCGCCGTGACGATCCACGCATGGCGTACTTCCACCGTCGACCGTCTGCGCCAAGGCTTCCTGCTCGTGGCCGGCGTCCTCTTCCTCCCCTGGGCCCTGTACTGGGGCCTCCTGCTCCCCTGACCCTCTGGAAAGGCCACCTTGTGCGCACCCGCATCACCGCACTTGCCTGTCTAGCCATGGCGCTCGTACCGCTGGCCGCCTGCGACGAGCAGCAGCAGACCGAGACCCGCGCGTACGACCTCACCGACAAGGTTGACGCCCTCGCCGTCAGCAGCCTCGGCGGCCGGATCACCGTCACGGCCGGCTCCGGCGGCACCGTGCACGTCACCGAGACCATCCGGTACACCGGCGCGAAACCAGTACCGCAGCACAACGTCGTTGGGTCGGATCTCACGTTTACGTCGGGCTGCGCGGGCCACCCAGGCAGCTGCAGCGTCGACTACCACCTCGAGGTGCCGGCCACGTTCAAGGCCACGCTTGACAGTGCCGGCGGCACCATCTCCGTCACCGGCCTGTCCGGCGAGCTGAACCTGACGTCCGGCGGCGGAGCGGTCGACGCGAGCGGAATCACCCCGGCCACCATCACGGCCCGGACCGGCGGCGGCGCCATCCAGCTCACGTTCACCAAGCCGCCCGAGTCCGTCCGCGTGGACAGTAGCGGTGGTGACGTCACGCTCCGGCTACCCCGCGACCGCTACAGCATCGACGCGCAGGGCTCCGGCGGCACAACCACCGTCGAGATCCCCACCGACGCTGCCTCCGCGCACAGGATCGGTGTCCACTCCGGCGGCGGCGACATCCTCGTCACCGCACCCGAGTGAACACCGCCCGCAGCAGACGGTCCACAACGGCACGGAACGCTCACCGGATCAGACCGACGTAGCGGACCTGGCCTGACGCTGCCTGCCCGCAGGACCCGGGTGCGTGGTCATGACCGGACCAGCCACGCGCGCCGACCTCGACTGGGTCACCCCGCACACCTTCCGCAAGACCGTGGCCACCCTGATCAAGGAGGAGACCGACACCAAGAGCGCCGCAGCCCAGCTTGGGCACTCCAGCGAGGAAGTCACCGAGACCTACTACGTCGCCAAGCCCGTCCAAGCCCCGGACGTGTCCGACATCCTCGAGCGACTCGGCACCAGCCCGAACGGGCCGCAGCCACCAGCAGCACACAACGATGCACACCGATGACGAACTTGGTTGCCGTACCTCGTAAATGGGGGGTTTCGGGGGGGGGCGGCTCAAAGCTTCATAGATGAAAGCGAAAGCCCTGACCAGCATTCTCGCTGGTCAGGGCTTTTTTTCCTGTCGGGACGGCCGGATTCGAACCGACGACCCCTTGACCCCCAGTCAAGTGCGCTACCAAGCTGCGCCACGTCCCGATGCCCCCGCCAGGTCTCCCCCGCGGCAGCCGGTACAGCTTAGCGCAGGATCTTCGCACCGCGCGCAGAGGCCCCTCCCGCGCCGCGCGCCACACCCCCTAGAGCATCCTAGGAGGGTGTGGCGCGGCAAAACGGCGGCGCCCGAAGCGTCAGCCGTGGGCCTTGCCCCGGCCGCCGGGGCCGAGCTTCTTGCGCGGGCGTACCGAGATCTCGATCGGGCTGCCCTCGAAGCCGAACTCCTCGCGGAGCTTGCGCTCCACGAAGCGCTGGTAGCCGGCGTCCAGCGGCCCGGTGGTGAACAGCACGAAGCGCGGCGGCGCCGCCCCGGCCTGGGTGGCGAACAGGATGCGCGGCGCGCGTCCGCCGCGTACCGGGTGCGGGGTGGCCTGGACCAGCGCGGTGAGCCACTGGTTGAGCTGCGCGGTGGGGATGCGCGTCTCCCAGCTCGCCAGCGCCTTGTGCAGCGCGGGCGCGAGCTTGTCGACCGCGCGGCCGGTCTTCGCGGACAGGTTCAGCCGGATCGCCCAGGGGATGCGCCGCAGCTCCCGGTCGATCTCCTTGTCCAGGTAGTAGCGGCGGTCGCCGTCGACCAGGTCCCACTTGTTGAACGCGATGACCAGCGCCCGGCCGGACTCGACGACCATGGTGAGGATCCGCTGGTCCTGCTCGCTGATCACCTCGCTGGAGTCGAGCAGCACCACGGCGACCTCGGCCGCCTCGATCGCCGAGGCGGTACGCAGGCTGGCGTAGTACTCGGTGCCGCTGGCCTTGCCGACCCGCTTGCGCAGGCCGGCGGTGTCGACCAGCTGCCAGGTCTCGCCGCCGATCTCGACCAGGCTGTCGACCGGGTCGACTGTGGTGCCGGCGACCGAGTCGACCACCGCGCGCTCCTCGCCGGAGAAGCGGTTGAGCAGGCTGGACTTGCCGACGTTGGGGCGGCCCACCAGCGCCACCCGGCGGGGGCCGCGCGGCCGGTCCTCCACGATCTTCGGCGCCTCGGGCAGCGCGTCCATGATCGCGTCGAGCAGGTCGCCGGAGCCCCGGCCGTGCAGTGCCGAGATCGGGAACGGCTCACCGAGGCCGAGCGACCACAGCGAGGTCGCCTCCATCTCGATGGTGGCGTTGTCGGCCTTGTTCGCGATGAGGATCACCGGCTTGGCGCTGCGGCGCAGCATCTTCACCGCTGCCTCGTCCACGTCGGTCGCGCCGACCATGGCGTCCACCACGAACAGCACCACGTCGGCGGTCGCCACAGCGGTCTCGGCCTGCGCGGCGATGGCCGCGGCCCGGTCCTTGGCGTCGGGCTCCCAGCCGCCGGTGTCCACCACCGTGAACGCCCGGCCGTTCCACTGCGCGTCGTAGGGCACCCGGTCCCGGGTCACGCCGGGGATGTCCTCCACGACCGCCTGCCGGCGGCCGATGATGCGGTTGACCAGCGTGGACTTGCCGACGTTCGGACGGCCGACCACTGCCACCACGGGCTGCGGGCCGGTCGGCTCACCGGAGTCGGCCTCCGGCTCGCGCAGCTCCACCCAGCTACCGAAATCATTGTCACTCACGCCACACCCCGCTCGGTGAGCATGTCGCGCAGACGTGCCACTACCTCGTCGATGCCCAGCTCGGTGGTGTCCAGCACCACCGCGTCGGGGGCCTGCTGCAACGGGTTGACCGTGCGGGTCGAGTCGAGCCGGTCCCGGCGGGCCAGGTCGGCGGCGGTCGCCGCGACGTCGGCGGCGTCCTCGGCGCTGCGGCGCTTCGCGCGCGCCGCCTCGGAGGCGGTCAGGTACACCTTCAGGTCCGCGTCCGGCGCGACCACCGAGCCGATGTCCCGGCCTTCGACCACGATCCGGCCCGCGTCGGCGATCACCCGCCGCTGCCGGTCCACCAGCAGCTCGCGTACGGCGGCGACGGCGGCGACCGCGGACACCGCCTGAGTCACCTCGGCGCCGCGGATGGCTGTGGACACGTCGGTGCCGTCGACTGTCACGGCGTACCCCTGGGGGTCGGTGCCGATGCGGAGGTCGGCCTCGGCGGCGACCTTCGCCACCGACTCGGTGTCGGTGAGTTCCACCCCGGAGCGCAGGACCGCCCAGGTCAGCGCCCGGTACATGGCGCCGGTGTCGAGGTAGCGGGCGCCCAGGCCCGTGGCCAGTCGCCGCGACACGGTGGACTTCCCCGAACCGGACGGCCCGTCCACAGCGACCACACATCGCCCGGCCGGTACGTTTTCCTCCACCGTTGTCCTCCTCAGCCCGTACCTCGCGGGTCGCCCGATTCCCGGGCGCCGTTGAGCGGATGGTTCTGTCGTCAATCATGCCCGCGCCGCGCGGGCGTCCCGCCGGGCAAGCGTGTGCCGGCCGCGGACCGCGTCGAAGCCTACCGGGAGCGGTACCCCGATCGGCGGGTCAGTCACCCACCGCCTTGAACAGGGCGGCGACCTCCGCGTTCGTCAGCCGCCGCAGCCGCCCGGTGCGCAGGTCGCCGAGCTTGATCGGACCGATCGAGGTACGGATCAGACGGGACACCGGGTGTCCCACCTCGGCCATCAGGCGCCGGACGATGTGCTTGCGCCCCTCGTGCAGGGTCAGCTCCACCTGGGCGGTTTTACCGAGCGTGTCGACCACCTTGAACCCGTGGACCTTCACCGGCCCGTCCTCCAGCTCGACGCCGGCGGTGAGCCGCTTGCTCAGGTTGCGCGGGATCGGCCCGGCGACCTCGGCGAGGTAGGTCTTGAGCACCTCGTACGACGGGTGCATGAGCTTGTGGGCGAGGGTGCCGTCGTTCGTGAGCAGGAGCAGGCCCTCGCTGTCGGCGTCGAGCCGCCCGACGTGGTAGACCCGCTGCTCCAGCCGCGCGCCGATGAAGTCGGCGAGCTCGGTGCGGCCCTTCTCGTCAGCCATGGTGGTGACCACCCCGCGCGGCTTGTTCATCGCCACGTAGACCAGGCGGACGTCGGCCTGGAGCCGCTCCCCGTCGACGACGATCACGTCGCGGGCCGGGTCGGCCTTGTCGCCGAGCTGCGCCACCCGCCCGTTCACTGTCACCCGGCGCCGGAAGATCAGGTCTTCACAGGCGCGCCGGGAACCCACCCCCGCGGCGGCGAGCACCTTCTGCAGGCGCTCGGCGCCCTCGTACACGGGGGCGTCGGGCTTCGGGGCACGGTCATCGCGTCGCATCGGCAAGCTCTTCTACGTCGTCGGGAAGGAACGGGGCGAGCGGCGGCAGGTCGTCCACCGAGTTCAGCCCCAGCTTCTCCAGGAACATGGTGGTGGTCCGGTAGAGGTAGGCGCCGCTGTCCGCTTCGGTGCCGCACTCCTCGACCAGGCCGCGACCCACCAGGGTACGGAGGACCCCGTCGCAGTTGACACCCCGGATGGCCGAGATGCGGGAACGGGTCACCGGCTGGCGGTAGGCGACCACGGCCAGGGTCTCCAGCGCGGCCTGGGTCAGCCGCACGGACTGCCCGTCCAGCACGAACCGTTCCACGTACGTCGCGTATTCCGGGCGGGTGTAGAGACGCCAGCCACCCGCCGCCCGGCGCAGGTCGAACCCGTGCCCGGCCGCGGTGTACCCGGCGGCGATCTCGTCGAGCATCGCGCCGACCCGCTCCGGGGCCTGTTCGAGGACCTCGGCCAGGGTCAGCTCGCTGACCGGCTGGTCCACCACGAGCAGGATCGCCTCCAGGGCGCCGCGCAGCTCCGCGTCGTCCAGGACGGGTGCGGGCGGCGGTTCCGGCACGGCTCGCCGCCGTCCCCGCTTCGGGGGTACGCCCTCAGCACCCGCTCCCCCGCCCTCCTGCCGCGCCGCGTCCCGCCCGGCGTCGTCGCCGAGGGCGGCCACTGGCCGATCGCCGACCGCAGGCGACGGGCGATCGTCGTCGGACCCCTCAGCGCCCGCCGCACCGCCCCCGGACCCGGTCGCCGTCCCGCCCGCCCCGCTCGCCCCGCCCGCCCCGCCCGCCCCGCCCGCCCCGCTCGCCCCCGAGATCTTGGTACGGTCCCGCCCCTCAGAGGGCGCCCCCGTACCAAGATCCGGCACGGCCGGGACCGCAGCGGCGATCTTGGATGGAATCGGCCCCTCTGAGGGCCCCTCGCTTCCAAGATCTGTGGACGGCTTCGATGCGGTGTCCGTGATGTCGGGTTTCGAGGGGTGGGTGTCGGCCGGGACGGTGTCGTCCGGGGCGGGCTTGGGCGGGGTGGGGCGCTCCCACGGGGGCACCCAGGCGGCGGCCTGGTCGGCCAGGGAGTCGCGGCGTTCCTGGTCGCTCATCCGTTCACTCCTGCGTCGGTGCGGGTTCGTCCGCCGCCTCGGTGGGCACGGCGGGCTCGGATGCCGTAGGCGCTGCGACGCCGCCCGGCACGGCGGCATCGCCAGTCACGGCAGCATCGCCAGTCACGACGGCGCCGGCCGGAGCATCGTCGGCCGGAGCAGCAGCGTCGTCGGCCGGCGCGGCGGGGACGGACGTGGTCGTGGGCTCGGGGGTGCCGGCGTACTCGTCGACTGTCAGCTCGGCGTCACCGTCGGCCGGGCCGGTCCAGCGGACCGTCAGCTCCTCCAGCGCCTGCTCCTGCACGAACGCCACCAGGCCCTGCCGGTACAGCTCCAGCAGCGCCAGGAACCGGGCCACCACTTCGAGCGTCATCTCGCAGTCGGCGCAGAGCAGCGAGAACGTGGCGACCCCGGCTCGGCGCAGCCGGTCGGCGATGATGCCGGCGTGTTCCCGGACGCTGACCCGGACCATGTGCACGTGCGCGATGGACACCTCGGGCACCGGTTTCGGGCTCATCGCCTTGACCGCCAGCTTGCGCAGCCGCTCCGGGCCGATGCCGAGCACCAGGTCGGGCAGCGCCTCGGCGTACCGCGGTTCGAGGGTGACCGCCCGCGGGTAGCGCCGGCCGCCGACCGCCTCCAGCTCGGCGATGTGCGCGGCGGCCTCCTTGTACGCCTTGTACTGCAACAGCCGGGCGAACAACAGGTCCCGCGCCTCCAGCAGCGCCAGGTCCTCCTCGTCCTCGACCTCGGCCGAGGGCAGCAGCCGGGCCGCCTTCAGGTCCAGCAGGGTGGCGGCGACGAGCAGGAACTCGCTTGTCTCGTCCAGGTCCCACTGGTCGCCCATGGCGCGCAGGTACGCGATGAACTCGTCGGTGACCTTGTGCAGGGCGACCTCGGTGACGTCCAGCTTGTGCTTGCTGATCAGCTGGAGCAGCAGGTCGAACGGGCCGGTGAAGTTGTCCAGCCGGACAGTGAAGCCACTGGTCTCCGGGCTGTCGGGCACCACACCGTCGACCTCGGCGGCCAGCTCCGCGGCGACGGCGGCGTCACCGGGGCCGTGCGGCGGGTCGAGGGGCGGTGCGGTCACCGGGAAACCGTAGACGACGCGGCGGGCAGCCGGCGTACGCCCTACCGGTCCGCCTGGGCGGCGATGACCTCCCGGGCCAGCTGCCGGTAGTTGCGCGCGCCGGAGGAGGCCGGGTCGAGGGTGGTGATCGGGGCGCCGGCCACCGTGGACTCGGGGAACTTCACCGTCTTGGTGATGACGGTCTGGTAGACCTTGTCGCCGAACGCCTCGACCACCCGCTGCAGCACCTGCCGGCAGTGGGTGGTGCGGCTGTCGTACATGGTGGCGAGGATGCCTTCGAGTTCCAGGTCGAAGTTGAGCCGCTCGCGCACCTTGTCGATGGTGTCCAGCAGCAGCGCCACACCGCGCAGGCTGAAGAACTCGCACTCCAGCGGGATGAGCACGCCGTGCGCGACGGTGAGCGCGTTGATCGCCAGCAGGCCCAGCGAGGGCTGGCAGTCGATCAGGATGAAGTCGTACTCCTTGCGGATGGTGCGCAGCACCCGCGCCAGGGCCATCTCCCGGGCGACCTCGTTCACCAGCTGGATCTCGGCGGCGGAGAGGTCGATGTTGGCGGGCAGCAGGTGCAGGCCGGCCACGTCGGTCTTGATCAGGACGTCCTCGGCGGTGACGTCGTCCTGCATCAGCAGGTTGTAGACCGACAGGTCCAGGTTGTGCGGGTTGACGCCCAGCCCGACGGAGAGGGCGCCCTGCGGGTCGAAGTCGACGAGGAGCACCTTGCGGCCGTACTCGGCCAGGGCCGCGCCCAGGTTGATGGTCGTCGTGGTCTTGCCGACGCCGCCCTTCTGGTTGGCCATCGCGATGATCCGCGCCGGGCCGTGCCGGTCGGTCGGCATGGGTTCGGGGATCGGCTTGCGCATGGTGTACGCGGCCGGGTCGGCGGGGCCGAGATCGGCACCGAGCGTCGCCTGCTGCTCACGGAGCTCCGACGTCCAGGTCTCGGCACGGTCACCGTTGCCTGCCATGTCCTCGTTGCCCCCTCCCGACGACCACCCGGCGTCGGAGCCGTCCGACGTCCCTCGCGGCGCCGCTGCGCACCCCCGGTCCGTCGTACCTGGAGGCCCGCGCCGATGCCGACTGTACGCCACCGGCCAGCAGCGCGTTCGGTAGCGGGTCGGCGTGTCGGCCGCCCGTCAGCCAGGGCCGGTCGCGTCGGCGCTCAGCGGGCGCGCGGATGCGCTGTCGCGTACACCTCGCGCAGCCGCTCCACGGTCACCAGCGTGTAGACCTGGGTGGTGGTCACCGAGGCGTGGCCGAGCAGTTCCTGCACCACGCGCACGTCGGCGCCGCCGTCGAGCAGGTGGGTGGCGTACGAGTGGCGCAGCGTGTGCGGGGAGACCGCGTCGCGCCCGTCGACGGGCAGGCCGGCGCGGGTGGCAGCGGAGCGCAGCACCGCCCAGGCGCCCTGCCGGGTGAGCGGGCCACCACGGGCGTTGACGAAGACCGCGTGGGTGCCACGCCCGGCGGCGAGCAGCGCCGGGCGGCCCCGGACCAGCCAGGCGCGCAGCGCGTCGGCCGCGTACCCGCCGACCGGGACCAGCCGGGTCCGGCCGCCCTTGCCGCGCAGCAGCACGGTGCCGGCGTCCAGGTCGAGGTCGTCGACCGCCGCGCCGACCGCCTCGGAGATGCGCGCGCCGGTGCCGTACAGGAATTCCAGCAGTGCCCGGTCGCGCAGCGCGCGGGCGGCGGCGTCGCCGGTGGCGCCGGGCAGGCCGGCGGCCTCCAGCAGCCGCAGGACCGCGTCGACCGGCAGCGCCCGGGGCAGCCGGCGCGGCGGTGCGGGCGGCCGGACGTCGCGGCTGGGGTCGGCGCCGGCGAGTCCCTCGCGCAGCGCGAAGCGGTGCAGGCCGCGTACCGCGCTGGCGGCGCGGGCGGCGGACGAGACGGCGAGCGGCGGGTGGTCGTCGTCGCCCGCGCGCAGCCGGGCCAGGTGGGCCTCGACCTGCGCGGGCCCGGCGGCGGCCAGGTCGGTCACCCCGGCCGCGGCCAGGGTGGCCAGGTAGCGGTCCAGATCCCGGCGGTACGAGGCGAGCGTGTTCGCGGACAGCCCGCGTTCGACGGTGAGGTGGTCCAGGTAGGCCCGGACCGCACGGCGCAGGGCCGGCGCGGGTTCCGCGCCGGCCCTGCGCACCGCGGCGTCGGTCAGCTCAGCACCTCGTCCAGCGGCAGCACGTCCATGCCGTGCGCCTCGGCGACCGGCCCGTAGACGACCTTGCCGGCGTGGGTGTTCAGGCCCAGCGCCAGCGCCGGGTCGTTGCGCAGCGCCTGCTGCCAGCCCTGGTTGGCCAGTTCGAGGGCGTACGGCAGGGTGACGTTCGTCAGCGCGTAGGTGCTGGTGTTCGGCACCGCGCCCGGCATGTTCGCCACGCAGTAGAAGATCGAGTCGTGGACCTTGTAGACCGGGTCGGCGTGCGTGGTCGGGCGCGAGTCCTCGAAGCAGCCGCCCTGGTCGATGGCGATGTCGACGAGCACACTGCCCGGCTTCATCCGGGAGACCAGCTCGTTGGAGATGAGCTTCGGGGCCTTCGCGCCGGGCACCAGCACCGCGCCGATGACCAGGTCCGCGTCGAGCACGGCCCGTTCGATCTCGTACGCGTTGGAGGCGACCGTCTGCAGGTGGCCCCGGTAGATGGCGTCGGCCTGGCGCAGCCGGGCCACGTTCTTGTCCAGCAGCAGCACCTCGGACTGCAGGCCGAGCGCGATGGCGGCGGCGTTCAGGCCGGACACGCCCGCGCCGATGACCACGGTCTTCGCCGCGTACACGCCGGAGACGCCGCCGGGCAGCACGCCCCGCCCGCCGCCGGTGCGCATCATGTAGAAGGCGCCCACCTGCGGGGCGAGCCGGCCGGCCACCTCGGACATCGGGGCCAGCAGCGGCAGCGACCGGTCGGGCAGCTCGACCGTCTCGTACGCGATGCCGGTGACCTTGCGGTCGACCAGCGCGTCCGTGCACTCGCGGGACGCGGCCAGGTGCAGGTAGGTGAACAGCACCTGCCCCTCGCGCATCCGGTGGTACTCCTCGGCGATCGGCTCCTTGACCTTGAGCACCAGCTCGGCGGTGTCCCACACCTCGTCGGCGGTGGCCAGGATCTTCGCGCCGGCGGCGGCGAACTCGTCGTCGGTGATGCTGGAACCGACGCCCGCGCCTGCCTCCACGAAGACCTCGTGGCCGTGGCGGGTGAACTCGTTGACGCCCGCGGGTGTGATCGCCACCCGGTACTCGTGGTTCTTGACCTCGCGGGGGATTCCGACCTTCACGATGCAGACACCTTCCTCCGGGGCGGTTCACCCCCGACTGCGCGGCGCCGCGCCGGCTCCGTTGCCGGCGCGGTCTGCCGGTCCCGCCGGCGGCAGTCTAGGCCCGTGGAAGGTCCACCGGCCGCGACACTGTGACATCCGGTGGCCGCTGGTCCTGACGGTCTGTCAGGCAACCCCTCGGGCCGCCCGGTGGAGACGTCACCCGCCGACGGGACAGAGTTCGATGTCATCTTCGCACCGGCGCCGCGGCGACGCCGGACGGACGTGAACTACCGCGAAGGGCCGCCCGGCGCGGTACGCCGGGCGGCCCTTCGCGTCGTCGCCGGTCAGCGCGGCAGCGGCGCCTCCGGGCGGCGCAGCTCGGTGAAGCCGGTCTCGCGGGCGCGGGCGGCGGCGAGCAGTCCGGCCACGCAGGAGGCGTTGGTGATCTCGCCGGCCAGGACCATCCGCACCGCCTCGTCCAGGTCCACGCGCACCACCTGGAGGTCGGCCTCCTCGTCGTGGCGGTGGTGCCGCTGCTCGGCCGGCACGTCGGCCAGGTCGCGGGCCAGGAAGACCCGGACCACCTCGTCGGTGAAGCCGGGCGAGCTGTGCAGGTCGACGAGCACGTCGACGCGCCCCGCGGTGAGGTCCGCCTCCTCGCCCAGCTCCCGCAGCGCGGCGGCGGCCAGGTCCTCGCCGCCGACGTCCATCAGACCGGCGGGCAGCTCCCACAGGTGCCGGCCGACCGGGTGCCGGTACTGGCGGATCAGCACCACCTGACCGGCGTCGTCGAGCGCCACCACGGCGACCGCGCCGACGTGCCGCACGTAGTCGCGGGTCGCGCTGCCGCCGCCGGGCATGGTGACGTCGTCGCTGACCACGGAGAAGATCCGGCCGGACCAGATCTCCCGGCGGCCGGTCACCTCATAGCGGTGCTCGACGCCGCTCACTTCCCGGACGCCTTCGCGCCGCCGCCGCGGCCGGTCTTCTTCGACGCGCCGTCCAGGTCCACCGGCAGCTGGTCGGCCTGCGAGTACGCCACGGCGGCGCCGACGAACGCGGCGAACAGCGGATGCGGCCGGGTGGGGCGGCTCTTCAGCTCCGGGTGCGCCTGGGTGGCCACGAAGAACGGGTGCAGGGTGCGGTCCAGCTCGACGAACTCGACCAGCCGCCCGTCCGGCGAGGTGCCGGAGATGTTCAGGCCGGCCTTCGCGAGCTGGTCGCGGTAGGCGTTGTTCACCTCGTACCGGTGCCGGTGCCGCTCGCTGACCTCGGTGCTGCCGTACGCCTCGGCGACGATCGAGCCCTCGGCCAGCTTCGCCGGGTACGCCCCGAGCCGCATGGTGCCGCCCAGGTCGCCGCGCCCGGCGACGATGTCCTCCTGGTCGGCCATGGTGGCGATGACCGGGTGCACTGCCTCCTCGTCAAACTCCAGCGAGTTCGCCCCGTCGAGGTTGGCCAGGTGCCGGGCCACCTCGATGGTCATGCACTGCAGGCCGAGGCAGAGGCCGAGCAGCGGGACGCCGTTCTCCCGCGCGTACCGGGCGGTGCCGACCTTGCCCTCGATGCCGCGCACGCCGAAGCCGCCGGGGATCACGATGCCGTCGACGCCGGACAGCGCGGCGGCGGCACCGGCCGGGGTCACGCAGTCGTCGCTGGGCACCCACTTGAGCTGCACCCGGGCGCGGTGGCCGAACCCGGCCGCCCGGATCGCCTCGCTCACCGACAGGTACGCGTCGGGCAGGTCGACGTACTTGCCGACCAGCGCCACGGTGATCGTGTGCCGGGGCTGGTGCACCCGCTCCAGCAGGTCGTCCCAGCGGGTCCAGTCGACGTCGCGGAACGACAGGCCGAGCCGGCGCACCACGTACGCGTCGAGGCCCTCGCGGTGCAGCACCTTGGGGATGTCGTAGATGCTCGGCGCGTCCGGCGCGGCGGTGACCGCCTCCCGGTCGACGTCGCAGTACAGCGACAGCTTCTCCTTGACCTTCTCCGGGATCTCCCGGTCGCAGCGCAGCACCAGCGCGTCGGGCTGGATGCCGATGCTGCGCAGCTGCGCCACCGAGTGCTGGGTCGGCTTGGTCTTCAGCTCGCCCGACGGCGCCAGGTACGGCACCAGCGACACGTGCAGGTAGAAGCAGTTGTCCCGGCCCAGGTCGTGGCGGATCTGCCGGATCGACTCCAGGAACGGCAGCGACTCGATGTCGCCGACGGTGCCGCCGACCTCGGTGATCACCACGTCGGGCACCTGGCCGTCGGCGTCCGGGTCGGCCATGCCGCGGATGCGGGCCTTGATCTCGTTGGTGATGTGCGGGATGACCTGCACCGTGTCGCCGAGGTATTCCCCGCGCCGCTCCTTGGCGATCACCGCCGAGTAGATCTGGCCGGTGGTGACGTTCGCCTTGCCGGAGAGGTCCCGGTCGAGGAACCGCTCGTAGTGGCCGACGTCGAGGTCGGTCTCGGCGCCGTCCTCGGTGACGAAGACCTCGCCGTGCTGGAACGGGTTCATCGTGCCGGGGTCGACGTTCAGGTACGGGTCGAGCTTCTGCATCACCACGCGCAGTCCGCGCGCGGTCAGCAGACTGCCGAGGCTGGAGGCGGTGAGGCCCTTACCCAGCGAGGAGGCGACGCCCCCGGTGACGAAAATGTGCCTGGTCGTCCGTGCTGTAGGGGCCAACGCCTGCTCCCGTGTCGTCCGTAGCGGTCGTGCGAACCGCCGTGCCGATCAGCAGAGTGATCACGCGATCCACGGGATTCCACGGTAACACCATCCGGACCGTGAGCCGGCGTCGCACCCGCTGTCGGCGCACGTGGGGCCGGTGGCGACCCTCTCCGGCCCGGCGCGACGGCCCTCTCCGGCCCGGCGCGGCGACCCGGCACTGCGGCCCGGACGGTCCGGTTCAGCCGGCGGGGATCTCGGTGGACGCCGGGGCCGGCTGTGCGGGGATCCGCGCACCGGCGGCACGTGGGCCCTCCGGCGCCTCCTCGCCTGCGGAGTCCCGCCCGGCCGGCTTCCCGGTCTCCCCCGGGCCGTCGCCCGCCCCGGCCGCGCCGTCGGCAGCCGCCCGGTCGCCGCCGGAACCGTCACCGGCCGCGCCGCCACCGCCCGGCCCGCCGCCCGGTGGGACCGCGCCCGTCTCCCCGCCGGGACGCCCGCTGTCGGGCACCGTACGGTCGGTGGAGTGGTCCAGCACCCGCAGCGCGGCGAGGGCCGCCATCGGCACCACGAGCGCCGCCGCCGCGCCGGCCACGTCCAGCGCCCGCCCGCCGAGTACGCCGCCCAGCCCGACGGCCACGCCGGTGCCGGCCATCGCCGCCCGGATCGCCGGGTAGATGCCGAACAGCCGCATCAGCCCGCCCCACGGCTGCAGCAGCGCTAGCCAGACCAGCGCGGCCCCGGCCAGGGCCAGCACTGTCAGCGGGCTGTTCACCAGCGTCTGGAAGTTGGAGCTGCCGGACCGGTGCACGGTGAGCCCGCCGGTGCCGTCGCCGAGCGCGGCAAGGAACCGGCCCAGGCTGCCCCGCTCGGCCGCCGGGCGACCGAGGTCGACCAGGGCGAAGCCGACGGTGACCGCGAGCGCGGCCATCGTCGCCCAGGCCAGCCGGCTCACGGTGAGCCAGCCGCCGGTGCAGATGGCGGCCGCGACGCTCACCCCGGCGGTGAGCGCGATGGCCCCGATCGAGTCGGCGCCCAGGTACGGGCTGCCCACTATCACGACGGCCAGGCCGCCGACGGTCACCATCACCATCGGCCGCCAGCCCTTGCGGAACCGCTGGGCGAGCCAGCCGCCGCTCAGCAGCGCCCCGGCGATGAACACGCCCAGCCCGACGGTGCCGAGACCGGCGTACCGGCCGCCCTCCAGCGCCGAGTAGCCGACCACGCCGTTGAGCTGCAACCGGGAGCCGGTGAGCACGTCCACACCCACGACGAGCGTGGCCAGCCCGGCGACGGCGCCGAGCGGGCCGAGCGTGCGCTCGTGGCCGGGAGTGAACCGGACCAGGGCCGTGCCGCCGACGATGAGCAGCGCGGTCACCGACGCGTACCACAGGCCGGCGTGGTCCCCCCGCCACCAGGGCACGGCGTCGGCGAGCAGCGCCGCGGGCACTGCCAGCGCGACCGCGATCAGCAGCAGCTCCACCACTGCGACGATCCGCCGGGACACCGGTTCCGGCCCGTGCGGTCCGGCGTGCCGGCGGGCCCGGCGCAGCAGCGGCAGCACCGCCACCGCGAGGGCGAGCTGGGCGGCGGCGAGCAGCGTGAAGAACCAGCCGGCGACGCGGCGCTGGGCGGCGGCCTCCCGGTCCGCGTCGGCGGGCGCCTCGATCGCGGCCCGCAGGTCGTCCGGCCGGTCGTCGACGGTCACCGCCGGCCGGCCGAGGAACGCCCGGTCCGGCATCGGCTTGTCGAGCACCGCGAGCACCGTCGGGGCCAGGTCGATCAGTTGCAGGTAGCCGGACCGGGCGGTGCTCGGCGAGGTCAGCCAGCCACCCTCCCAGCCGGGGCCGTCGGCGACCGCCACGTGCAGCCGCGCCGGGTAGTCGGTGTCGGACACGCCCGCGACGAGCACCAGCGAGCGCGGCGGCCGGGCGGCCAGCACCCGGGCCAGCCGGGCGTCGGCCTGCCGCGCCTGAACGGCCCGTACGGCTCGGTCGTCGTCGTCGACGGTGCCGATGTCGACGATGCTCAGCACGCAGGAGCCGAGCAGTTCCGCCGGGTCCTCGGGCAGCGTGGGGGCGTACCTGTCGACCCGCCCGAACGGGCGGGCGGCGGCCACCGCGGCGCCCGGCCCGACCGCCACCGAGCAGCGCACCGACTCGGCCAGCGCGCCGGGCGTGGCGCCCCAGGAGAGCTGGTCCTGGTTGTGCGCCACCGCGCCGGCCTGGTCGGGCAGGTTCGCGCCGATGCCGTCGGGCCGCTCGACGGTGACCGAGGTGGCCGGGCAGCCGCCACCCGGGCGGGCGCCGGGCCACGCCGCGTAGTTCCCCGCGCCGAGCGTGAGCCACCCGTCGACCGGGCAGGTGGGACGGTGCGCGGAGCGCACCGAGAGCGACCCGATCGCGCCCTGCTCGGCCATCCGCCACAGCGTCGGCGTGTTCTCCGGGTCGACGTCGTCCCACCGCAGGCCCGCCGCGCCGACGAGCACCACGAAGTCGGCGCCGGGCCGGGACGCGCCGTCGTCCGGACGGGCGGAGAGCGCGGTGATGCCCAGCGCCACCACGATCAGGGTCAGCAGGACCGGGGTCAGTCGGCGCAGCATCAGCGGTTCCCGGTCGACAGCTGGGGCGTCAGCTCGGCGTAGAGGCCGGCGAGCGCGGCCACGGTGTCCGCCTCGGTGGGCCAGGTCGCGGCCCGCGCCACCCCACGGCGACCCAGTTCGGCCCGGCGTACGGGGTCGTCGAGCAGGTCGCGCACCGCCGCGTCGACGGCGTCCACGTCACCGGGCGGCACCAGCACGGCGGCGTCGCCGACCAGGTCCGGCAGCCCGCCGACGGCGGTCGCGACGAGCGGCACGCCCGCCCGCAGCGCCTCCTGAGCGAACAACTGTCGGGCCTCCCAGTCGCTGGTCACCACGGCGAGGTCGGCGCCGGCCAGCAGGTCCGCCACGTCGGTGCGGTGCCCGAGCAGCGTCACCGGCGCGCGGGCGGCCGAGATCCGGGCGGCCAGCGGCAGGTACGCCGGACCGCTGCCGGCGATCACCACGAGCGGGGCGGGGGTTCGGGTGCGCCAGCGGGCGGCGGCGTCGATCAGCACGTCGTACCGCTTCTGCGGGTGCAGCCGGCCCACCGACAGGATCAGCTCACGGTCGGCGGCGACGCCGAACTCGGCGCGTACCGCGGTGCGGCGGCGACGCGGCGCGGGC
Organism: Micromonospora sp. NPDC049151; assembly: GCF_040648395.1. Classification (NCBI taxonomy): domain Bacteria; kingdom Bacillati; phylum Actinomycetota; class Actinomycetes; order Micromonosporales; family Micromonosporaceae; genus Micromonospora; species Micromonospora sp. NPDC049151. The sequence goes on along the minus strand of NZ_JBEZDP010000020.1, from coordinate 14,899 downwards.
AGCACCGGCGCGGCGACCGGGGCCAGGCGGGCGTCGGCGGCGCCGAGCGCGGCGGCGCGGTCGACCAGGTCGGCGGAGGCGCCCAGGGCGACCCGCACGGACCGGGCGACGACCCGCTCGACCAGCCGGGACACCGCGCCGCGCAGGCCACCGGCGAGGACCGCGTTGTGCCAGGTGACGACCAGCGGCGCGGCGGGGCGGGCGAGCGCGGCGACCAGGCCGGCGCGCAGCCCGTGCGCGTGCACCACGTCGACAGGTGTGTCCGCGAGCGCCCGGCGCAGCGCGGTGACCGCGCGCGCGTCGCCCGGCGTGGGGCTGGCCGGGATCTCCACCGGCGCGAACCGGGCCCCGGCGGCGGTGAAGTCGAACTGTTCCTCGGTGGCGGCCGGGCCGCAGACCAGCACGGACGCGCCGGCCTCGGTCAGCCCCCGGCTGATCGAGCGCACGTGCTGCCCGACCCCGCCGGTGCTGGAGGCGAGCACCAGGGCCACCGACCCGGGCCAGCGCGGTGCCGGCGAGGCGTCCGTCATGAGGAAACGGTCTCCCTTCCGTCACCCCGCTCGCCGGGGTGCTGCTGCGCCGGCGGGCCGTCGTCCCCGCCGGCCGGGCGTCGCCGGCGTAGCCGGCGGGTCACGGCCGCGAGCAGCGGCCGCAGGTCGCGGGCGTCGGTCAGCCAGGCGACGGCCAGGAACAGGACACCGACCACGACCCCGGACAGCATGCCCTGCGCGAGCGCCCGCGGTGTCGTCGGGGTGCCGTCGCCGAGCCCGGCGAGTCCCGCCGCGACGGCCGTCCCGCCGGCCGCCGCGACGACGGCGGCGAGCAGCCCGGCGGCGCCGGCCCGGCCCGCACCGGCGAGCGCCCCGCCACCGGCGGCCCGCCGGACCGCGACGAGCAGCAGCACGCCGAGCAGCAGCATCCCGGCGGAGCTCGCCAGCGTCACCGCGAGCACCCGGTCGGCGAGCGGGAGCGCCTGGGCGGCGAGGACGGCGAGCGCGGGCACGCTGAGCCAGCCGAGCGCGGTGGCGACCGTGGCCCGGCGCGTCTCGCCGCGCGCGTACAGGGCGCGGGTGAGGACCGCGAACAGGCCGTAGCCGACGAGGCCGGGCGCGAACCCGGCGATCGCGGCCGCCGCGGTACGCGCGTCGAGCGGGTCGGCGAAGAAGAAGTGCCCGACCGGAATGGCGGTGCCGACCAGCGCGGCGGCGCCGAGCAGGCTGAGCAGCACGACGCCGCGTACCGCCGGGGCCAGCGTCTCCCGGTAGGCACGCTCGTCGCCGGTGGCCCGGGCCGCCACGAGCGTCGGGTACGCGGCCACCGCCAGGGGCACCGCCAGCACCGCCCAGGGCAGGAAGTAGACGGTCTGGGCCAGGTTGTAGACGCCGACGTCGGCGGTCCGGCCGTAGGTGACCTGGTTGAGCGCGACCACCAGGGCGATCTGCTGCGCGGTCACGGTGACCACCCCGGCGACCGCCAGACCGCCGACCCGGGCCCGCGCGTCGGCCGGGAACCGGTAGCCCGGCCGGATCCGCAGCCGCAGCCGGCGCAGCGGGATCAGCAGCGACAGCGAGAGCACCACCACGCCGAGCGTGGTGCCGGCGGACAGCAGGAACTCGCCGCCGCGCCCGGCCTCGCCGATCGTGGCCAGCCGCCCCTCGGTGGCGGTGAAGCCGAGGTAGACGGCGATGACAGTGACGCTGGACAGCAGCGGCGCGATCACCGGCCAGGCGAAGCGGCGGTGCGCCTGGAGCACGCCGGTCAGCACGATGCCCACGCCGTACAGCGGCAGCTGCGGCGCGAACACGCGCAGCATCCGCGCCCCGGACTCCTGCTGGGCCGTGCTGAGACCGTTGCCGATCAGGCCCGGCAGCGGATCGGCGAACACCGCCACCAGCACGGCCAGCGGAACCAGCAGGGTCAAGGTCCAGGTCAGCAGCGCGCCCGTCGTGGCGGCCACCGCCCGCCGGTCACCCGCCTCGACCGCGCCGGCCAGCAGCGGTACGACGAGACTGGCGAGCGCGCCACCGGCGACGATCTCGAAGATGAAGTTCGGGACGTAGTTCGCCACCACGTAGGCGCCGCCGAGGTCGCTGGTGGACAGCGTCCAGGTGAACACGGCGGTCCGGCCGAAGCCGGCGAGCCGGCTGACCACGGTGAGGACGGCGATGAGGGCGGCCGCCCCGGCGACCCGGCCGGCGGCGGCGAGAGGAGCCGGTTTCGTCACGTCAGTCCGAGAGCCGGCCCAGCTCGTCGAGATGCCGCAGCCCGGGCGTGGACGCGATCACCTGGGTGAAGCTGACCTTCTCGCTGGCGGCGGTGAGCGCGGCGAGCACGGCCAGCACCCCGGCCCGGCCCAGTGGCCCGGTACGCGCGGCGAGGCTCACCCCGAGCAGCGCGCCCAGGGCGTTGGCGCCGCTGTCGCCCACCATGACGCGCTCGCCGAGGTCGTCGCCGACCAGTGCCGCCGAGGCGCCGACAGCGCCCGCCGCGACGCCGCCGTACGGGCCGGTGGTCAGCGGCACGCCGAGCAGCATGCCGGACTTCAGCGCCCGGCCGGGCCGCAGGTCGAGCAGGTTGACCAGGTTGGCGGTGCCGGCCACCACGCCGGCGCCGAGCAGCACGTCGACCCCGCGGCCGAACGCCCCGGCGCTGCGGCGGCGCGGGTGCGCGGCGACCCGGCGGTCGGCGGCCAGCAGCGCCGCGGCGCCCAGCCCGGCCACGCCCACCCCGGCGACCTTCACCATCCCGGCGGTGATCTGCCCCTCGCGCAGCGCGGCGAGGTGCCCGGCGAAGCCCTTGGCGGCCTTCTGCTCGGGACGGGCGCCGACCACGTCGTCGTAGAGGCCGACAGCGCCCGCGCCGAGCCCGGCGACGAGCGCGGCGGCGCCGGCCGGTGCGCTACCGGCGCCCAGCGCGGCGCCGGTGGCCGCGCCGACGGCCAGGGCCGGACCGGCGGCCAGGGTCACCGTGCGGCCCCGGTAGTTGGCGCGTTCCAGCGCCGGCCCGCCCGGCGACGTGCGCGTCTGGCGCAGCACGTAGCGGGCGGCCAGTGCGCCCGCGCCCACGGCCAGCAGCCGACCCAGTCTCACGGGACCTCCTCGATCCGGACTTCGAACGCGACGCGGCACGGACCGGGCGGCCCGGAGCGGTCACCGGGGCAGTGTAGGCACCCGGGTGGCGGCGTTGTCGCCCACGCCGTACTGGCCGGTCTTCTTGTCGGTGAGCTGCTCCGCCAGGGCGAGGCTGGTGGCGAGCTGACCCTGCACGGTGTTGGCGTTGTCGACGGTGGAGATGGTCTGCGACAGCACCGGGTCGCCGCGGACCACGGAGACGAGGTTCCCGCCGGTCGAGCCCATGCCGGCCACCACCAGCGCGCCGGCCCGGTCGAACTGCTCGGCGATCTTCACCACCGACTCGTCCTTCTTCGCCGAGTCCTTGTCCACGTACGGCTGGCCGGTGACCATCACCACCGCCTCGGCGGCGGTGGAGATCCGGTCCGCCGGGGTGAGGTACCCGGCGGTGGCGTACTGCTCCAGCACGGCACGCCGGTCGGCCTCGCTGACCGGCGGGCTTCCGGCAGGGCGGTCGACGAGCACGTTGGCCAGCAGCGCGCTGGATGTCTCCACGCCGTGCCCGTTGCCGGGCAGGTTGCCGGTCGGCGCGCTGTTCGGCCGGGCCGCGGTGACCGCCAGCTCCAGCAGGTTGTTGTTGCTGTCCGGGTTGACGAACTTGTCCTGGACGTTGATCCGGCCGGTGATGTCGGCGCCGGCGGTCTGGAGCATCTTCACCACGCCGTCGGCCTGGTCGCGGCCGGTCGGCAGGGTGAGCACCAGCACCCGGCGGCTGGTCAGCTTGCCGGGCAGGACGAGCTGGGCCATCTCGCCGGCGAAGTCCTCCTCGGTCTCCAACTGCTTCTGCATGCTGTTCACCGACTGGCGCATCAGCGAGTTGTCCTTACGCAGGCCGTTCACCTGCTCCCGGAGCGAGTCGGCGACCGGCCCGTTGAGGGCGGCCGTGCCGACCACCAGGCCGATCGCCAGTGCCAGGAACACCGCGGTCAGGGACACCACGTGGTAACGAAAGTTGATCACGCTTGCAGCCTCTTGATCGTCGGGAGGGCTAGAAGAGCTGGCCGAGTTGGAACACGAAATTGTCCCACCATTCGGAGACCACGCCCAGATACGCCTTCCCGACGGTGGAGACCGCCACGGCGGAGGCCATGGCGGCCAGCGCCGACAGGACCAGCAGCAGCAGCGACGACCCGGAGATGCTCTGCCGGTAGAGCCGGCTGACGCCCTTGGCGTCGACCAGCTTGCCGCCCACCTTGAGCCGGGTCAGGAACGTCGACGCCATGCCCCCGCGTCCCTTGTCCAGGAACTCGACGAGGGTGGCGTGGGTGCCCACCGCCACCAGGAGCGAGGCGCCCTTCTCATCGGCCAGCAGCATGGCCAGGTCCTCGCTGGTGGCCGCCGCCGGGAAGGTGATCGCCGGCACGCCGAGCCCGTTGACCCGGGCCAGACCGGGCGCCCGCCCGTCCGGGTAGGCGTGCACGATCACCTCGGCGCCGCAGCGCAGCACGTCGTCGGTGACCGAGTCCATGTCCCCGATGATCATGTCCGGCGTGTAGCCCGCCTCGACCAGCGCGTCGGCCCCGCCGTCCACGCCGATCAGCACCGGCTTGAACTCCCTGATGTACGGGCGCAGCACGTCCAGGTCGGCCTTGTAGTCGTAGCCGCGCACCACGATCAGGCAGTGCCGGCCCTGGATCTGGGTCTGGATCTCCGGCACGCCGACGCCGTCGAGCAGCAGGTCGCGTTCCTGCCGCAGGTAGTCCATCGTGTTGGCGGCGAACGCCTCCAACTGCACCGACAGGCCCTCCCGGGCGTCGGCCATCGACTTGGCCACGGTCTCGGCGTCCTGCAGTGAGCCGTGCGCGACCGGCTCCTCGCCGGCGAAGACGGTGTTGCCCTCGATGCGGACCCGGTCGCCCTCGCGGACCTGCTCGAAGACGCCCTCGCCGAGATCGTCCAGCAGCGGGATGCCGGCCGAGACCAACACCTCGGGCCCGAGGTTCGGATAGCGGCCGGAGACCGACGGCTTCGCGTTCAGCACCGCCGCCACACCCACCGCGACGAGCGAGTCGGCCGCCACCCGGTCCAGGTCGACATGGTCGATGACCGCGATGTCGCCGGGCCGCAGCCGCCCGACCAGCCGTTTCGTCCGGCGGTCCAGGCGCGCGGTGCCGACGATGGAGCCCGGCTCCGGGTTCCGGCTCCGGCGCAGTGTGGGTAGACGCATCGTGACCATCCTGGCATGTGAGGCAGGTTTTGCTGTCGCGACATGCCTGAGCAGGGCCGCCTACCCAGGGAAGCACACCGGGACCCGCGCCGGTGTGCTTGCGCTCACAATCGGGGTATCACGGACGCCTTTCCTTGGCCGCCACGGCCAGGAGTTCCTCGGCGTGGGCGATACCCAGATCCGAGTCCGGCAAACCGGCGAGCATCCGGGCCAGTTCGCGGGCGCGCTCGGTGTCCTCCACCACACGCACCCCGCTGGTGGTGACCGCTCCCCCGATGTCCTTGGCCACCACCAGGTGCCGGTCCGCGAACGCGGCCACCTGCGGCAGGTGCGTGACCACGAGCACCTGGTGGCTGCGGGCCAGCCGGGCAAGCCGGCGACCGATCTCCACCGCGGCCTGGCCGCCGACCCCCGCGTCGACCTCGTCGAACACCAGCGTGGGCGGGCCACCGGAACCGGCGAAGACCACCTCGATGGCGAGCATCACCCGGGACAGCTCGCCGCCGGAGGCACCCTTCTGCAACGGCAGCGCCGGTGCGCCCGGGTGCGCCAGCAACCGCAGCTCCACCTCGTCGGCGCCGTCCGCGCCGACGCCGGTCTCGACGCCGTTGACCGGCAGGCTCGGCTCGGACCGGCCCGCCGGGCGCGGCAGCACCGCCACCTCGATGCGGGCGTGCGGCATGGCCAGCCCGGCCAGCTCGACGGTCACCTCCTCGGCGAAGCGGACCGCTGCCTCCCGCCGGGACGCCGACAGCCGGCCGGCGAGGTCGGCCACCTCACCGGCGAGCCGGGTCGCCTCGCGGTCCAGCTCGTCCAGCAACTCGTCGGAGGTGTCCAGATCGGACAGCCGGGTCCGGGCCCGCTCGGCCCACGCCACCACGCCGTCGACGTCGTCGGCGTACTTGCGGGTCAGCCCGCGCAGCGCGGCCCGCCGCTCGTAGACGGTCTGCAGGCGGGCCGGGTCGGCGTCCAGCGCGGCCAGATAGGCCGACAGCTCCGCTGACACGTCGGTGACGAGCGTGGCCGCCTCCTCCAGCCGGGCCGCCAGCTCACCCAGCGCCGGGTCGGTGCCGGCCTGCGCCTCGAGGGTGCGCCGCGCGGTGCCGAGCAGCGCGCTCGCGTCCGGCGTCTCGTCGGCCGGCTCCACGCCACCGGCCACGCACTGCTGCGCCACCTGCGCGGCGGTGCGCAGCCCCTCGGCGTGCTCCAGCCGCTGCGCCTCGGCCTTCAGCTCCTCGTCCTCCCCCGGCTGCGGGTCGACCCGGGTGATCTCGTCCAGGCCCAGGCGCAGCAGGTCGGCCTCCTGGTTGCGCTCCCGGGCGTTGCGCCGCCGGTCGGCCAGGTCGTCGACGACTGTGCGCCACCTGGCGTACGTCTCGCGCAGCGCGTCGAGCAGCTTCTCGTGCTCCGGCCCGGCGAACCGGTCGAGCGAGGCGCGCTGCTCGGCCGGGCGCAGCAGGCGCAGCTGGTCGGACTGGCCGTGCACGGCCAGCACCTGCTCGCCGACCTCGCCGAGCGTGGCCACCGGCATGGCGCGACCGCCCAGGTGCGCGCGCGAGCGGCCCTCGATGGTGACGGTGCGGCTGAGCAGCAGCGCGCCGTCCTCGTCGGGCTCGCCACCGGCGTCGAGGATCCGGGCGTGCACCGACTCGGCCACCCGGCCGCCCAGCCGCAGCCGGCCCTCCACGACCGCGCGGCCCGGCTGGGCGCGCACCCGGCCGGCGTCGGCGCGGCCGCCGAAGAGCAGGCCGAGGCCGGTCACCACCATGGTCTTGCCGGCGCCGGTCTCGCCGGTGATGACGTTCATCCCCGCGGCCAGCGGCAGCGTGGTGTCCTCGATGACGCCCAGTCCGGTGATGCGCAGCTCTTCCAGCACAGCACCCGACAGTAGCCCCGCCGTGTGACAGTTGACCAGCCGGCCGGGCGGGGCGCGGGCACCCGTACGGTTCAGCCCGTGCCGATGCGGCGCGTCCCGCGGCGACGTCCACAGTGCGCCCAGGTCGTCCTTGTCGGCCCGCCGCCGGGTCACCGGGACGCCGCATCGGCGCCAGGTCGACACGGGCACGACGGAGTGGGGCCGGGACGCCGGAGACCGCGTCGCCCAGTTCGCGTGCCGCCGCTTCCTCCGGCGGCGGCCCTGCGACCTGTCGGCCCGGCCGGGGTCGACACCCGACCGGACTCGGCGTGCCGGTCCGCCCGCCGCGGGCCGGCTACGACGCTCCGGCGTCCCGACCGTCGCGGTCCCGACCACCCCCTGGCCGAGCCCGCGACAGACGGGCCGCATCCGGGAAACGACGGGCCTCACCGCCGCGCCCGGACTCACCTCTTCGCGGCCCGTACGCCCACCGTAACGCGCGCGAGCGCCGGGGCCGGTGGGCCGAACGGAGAATTTCCGCTGAGCCGCTGGTCAGCGGCGGTTGCCCCGCCAGCCCTGTACGGGCAGGTCGAACTTGGCCACCAGCCGGTCGGTGAACGGGCGGGCACGCAGCCGCACGATGCGCACCGGCAGCGTGCCCCGGCGCACCGTGACCCGGGCGCCGGGCGGCAGGTCGTAGACGCGCCGGCCGTCACAGCAGAGCACCGCCAGGGTGGTGAACGGGTCGACGGTGATGACGAACGTCGACGTGGGCGCGGTCACCAGCGGGCGGCTGAACAACGCGTGCGCGCTGATCGGCACCAGCAGCAGCGCCTCCACCTCGGGCCAGACCACCGGCCCGCCGCCGGAGAACGCGTACGCGGTCGAGCCGGTCGGGGTCGCGCAGATCACGCCGTCGCAGCCGTACCGGGACAGCGGCCGGCCGTCCACGTCCACGAGCAGCTCCAGCATCTGGGCGCGCTCGCCCTTCTCCACACTGATCTCGTTGAGCGCCCACGACTCGATTGTCGGCCCGCCCTCGAACTCGGCGGTGACGTCGAGGGTGAGCCGCTCGTCCACCGTGTAGTTGCGGTCGACCACGTCGCGTACGGCGGTGTCCAGGTCGTCGATCTCCGCCTCGGCGAGGAAGCCGACCTTGCCCAGGTTGATGCCGAGCAGCGGCACCTTGGCCGGTCGGGCCAGCTCGGCGGCGCGCAGGAACGTGCCGTCCCCGCCGAGCGCGAACACGATCTCGGCGCCCTCGGCGGCCTCCGGGCCGGTCACCGGCACCACGCCCGGCAGGTCCAGGTCGTCGGCCTCCTCGGCCACCACCCGCACCTCGAAACCGGCGGCTATCAGGTCGGCGGCCACCGCGCGGGCGTGCTCGGTGCTGCGTCGACGGCCGGTGTGCGTGACCAGCAGGGCGGTACGGCTCACCCGGACACCTCCTCGGTCGTGGCCGCCGTCGCGGCGGCGCCCTGCGGGCCGGCGGCCACCACCGCGCGGACCCGCTCCGGGTCCGCGGCGGGCGCGTCCCCGCGCAACCATACGAAGAACTCGACGTTGCCGCTCGGGCCGGGCAGCGGGCTGGCCGCCACGCCGGCCAGGCCGAGGCCGAGGCCGGCGGCCGTCGCGGCCACGTCGAGCACCGCCTCGGCGCGCAGCGCCGGGTCGCGGACCACGCCGCCGGCGCCGACGCGCTCCTTGCCGACCTCGAACTGCGGCTTGACCATCAGCGCCAGGTCACCGCCGGGGCCGGTGCACGCGGCCAGCGCGGGCAGCACCAGCCGCAGTGAGATGAACGACAGGTCGGCCACCGTCAGGTCGACCGGGCCGCCGATCGCCTCCGGCGTGAGGGTACGCACGTTGGTGCGCTCGAACACCCGGACCCGCTCGTCGGTCCGCAGCGACCAGGCGAGCTGCCCGTAGCCGACGTCCACGGCGACCACCTCGGCGGCGCCGCCGCGCAGCAGCACGTCGGTGAAACCGCCTGTCGACGCGCCGGCGTCCAGGCAGCGCCGGCCGGTGACGGTCAGCCCGCCGGGGGCGAACGCGGCGAGCGCGCCGGCCAGCTTGTGGCCGCCCCGGGAGACGTATGCGTCGGCCGGGTCCTCGCCGGTGACCAGCAGTGGATCGGCCGGGTCGACCATCGCGGCGGCCTTGCGCGCCTGCACTCCGCGCAACTGGACGCGACCCGCCTCCACGAGCGCGGCGGCCTGTTCCCGGGAGCGGGCCAGCCCGCGCCGGACCAGTTCGGCGTCCAGCCGGGTACGACGAGCCATCAGGTGTGTCTCCGCCTCTGCTCAGGCCTGGTCGATGGTGGCGAGGGTCTCGCGCAGCGTCTCGTACGCCGCCTCGTACTGGGCGATCTGGTCGGCCGGGGCGAGCGCCTCGGCGTTGGCCATGCCGAGCACCGCGGCGTCGACCGCCGGGTGCCGGGCCTCGCCGACCTCCTCGACCGGCGCGGGCCGTACCCCCGGGGGTGGCCCGGGCCGCGGGCCCGGCGGCGGGCCGGGCCGGGGCGCGGTCACGAGCCGGCCGCCCGGCGCCCGGTGGCCTTCTTCGCCGGCCGGGCGGGCGCGGCGGGCGAACCGTCGGCGGGGGTGCGGGCCACGGTGGCCGGCGGCTTCTTCGCGATCGCCTTCTTGGCCACCGTCTTCTTCGCCACCGCCCTCGTCGGAGTCGTCGCGGGGGCCTTCGTCGGCGTCGTCGCCGGGGAGGACGCGGCGGGCGAGCCCGTCTTCGTCGGCGGCTCGGTCCCGGCCGGTGCTGCCTCGGACGACTCAGCGTGCGCGGGCCCGGTCTGCGGAGAGGCAGTCGCCCCCGACGGCGCGGTGGCGAGTCCGGACGGCGTGGCGGGCGCCGTCTCGCCCGGCCCGAGGTGGCCGCGCGCCTCACGCAACTGCCGCTCCAGGTCGTGCACGCGGCGGGTCAGCTCGGCGACCTCGTCGGCGGTGGCCAGCCCGACCGCGCCCAGTGCCCGGTCCACCTCGAAGCGGACCAGCTTGGTCAGCGACTCCCGGTTCGCCAGGCCGGTCGCCACCAGTTCCTCGGCGAGCGTCTGGATCTGGGCGGCGGTCGCGCCGCCCTGGCCGACGACGCGCATGACCGCGTCCTGTGCCTTCTTCCGGGGCGCCTCCGTCAGGCCCATGGCCAGCTCGAGGTAGGCGCGCCACGCGTCCTGCATGCCTGAGTCCTTCCGCGGGGCGAGGTGTGCAGGTGCCACGCTACCGGGGACCCCGGACGTCCCATTGCGGTACGGTGCCGGGAACGGCGTGGTTCGTGGTGAGGAGACGATGTGGCCAGCGTGGACGAGTGCCGGCAGGCGTTGCAGGACCTGGCCGCGCGGCTGGACCGCAACGCCGAGGCGCAGGGGCGCATCGACCTGGACCGCACCCTGGCCTGCCGGATCACCGACCTCGGCACCGCGTTCCACGGGCGGCTGGAGGGTGGCCGGCTGGTCGACCTCGCCGACGGCGACGACCCGAAGGCGAAGATCGCGCTGACCACCGGCAGCGACGACCTCGTCGCACTGGTGCACGGCCGGCTCGACGTGATGTCGGCGGTGGCCTCCCGCCGGGTCTCGATCAAGGCGAACCCGTTCGACCTGATGAAGCTCCGCAAGCTGCTCTGAGCGGCCGGCGCCTCAGCCGTCGAGGCCGAACGCGGCGAGCGCCTCGGCCGCCGCCGGGGACTGCGCCCGCACGCGCGGCCCGGCCGCCGTCGACCAGGCCACCCCGCACAGCGCGGCGAGGGCCGCCAGCTGCGGTCCCGCGCCGTCGAGCACGAGATCCCCGCCGGACTCCGTCACCGCCCAGCCGCCCGCGTTCTCCGGGCCCGGCACGGCCACCACAGCGGCCGGGTCGAACAGACCCGCCAGGTCGAACGAGACGTACGCGGGGCGACGCTCCTGCGGCGTGGCCAGCAACTCGGCGGCGTCGCTGACACCGGTGAGCACCAGCAGGCTGTCCAGCCCGGCCCGGCGGGCGCCCTCGATGTCGGTGTCCAGCCGGTCGCCCACCACGAGGGTGCGCCCGGCCCCGGCCCGCCGCGCGGCGGTGGTGAACAGCGCCGGCTCCGGCTTGCCCACCACCACGTCGGGGTCGCGGCCCAGCGCGGTACGCAGCACCGCGACGAGCGAGCCGTTGCCCGGCAGCGGGCCGCGCGGGCTGGGCAGCGTGCGGTCGGTGTTCGTGGCGTACCAGGGCGCGCCCGCGCGTACCGCGAGGGACGCCTCGGCCAGGTCGGACCAGCCGACCTGCGGGCCGTAGCCCTGTGCCACCGCGGCGGGCTCCTCGTCGGCAGTGGACACCGGCCGCAGGCCCACCGCGCGCAGCTCGGCGCGCAGCGCCTCCGCGCCGACCACGAGCACTGGCGCACCTTCGGGCAGCCGGTCGCGGAGCAGTTCGGCGGTGGCGGCCGCGGAGGTGAGCACCTCCGCCGGCTCGGCCGGAACGCCCATGCCGGTGAGCAGGTCGGCCACCTCGCTGGAGCGGCGGGAGGCGTTGTTCGTCGCGTACGCGACCGCGCGCCCCTCGGCGTGCAGCCGGCCGACCGCCTCGACCGCGCCGGGGATGGGCCGGTCGATCAGGTAGATCACGCCGTCGAGGTCGAAGACCACGAGCGAGTACGCGTCGACCAGCCGACCGCCCGCCCCGGCGCGGTCGGGTTCTCCCCGATCCGCGCCGGAGGCGGTGTCACCGGCGTACCCGGTCATCGGCGCTCCGCCGCCTCGCCCTCGCCGCCCGTGGCGTCACCCGGCGCGGACCGGCCGGCCTCGTCCGCCGGGGTGACGTCGGCCGCCGGGCCGTCGGCGGCCACGCCGGTGTCCGGCGTGGTCGTGGCCGGCGTGGTCGGTGCCTCGGCGGTGGCCGCCGTGGTGCCGGCCGCGAGCGAGCCGGCCTCGGCGTCGGTCAGCTCGTCGTCGTCCAGATCGCCGGCGTCCCGGTCCCGGTAGCCGGCCCGCGCCGCGTCCCCGCCCGCACCCGAGGCGGAGTCGTCCTCGCTCAGCCGCGCGTCGTCATCCCGGTCGTCGTCATCCTCGTCGTCGAGGTCGTCGTCGTCGTCGTCGTCGTCGTCATCGTCATCGTCGTCATCGTCATCGTCATCGTCATCGTCATCGTCGTCGTCGTCATCGTCGTCATCGTCGTCGTCGTCGAGGTCATCCTCGTCGTCGTCATTGTCGCGGGCGGCCCCGGCCGACGGCTCGGACGCGTCCGCGTCGTCCTCCGGCTCGTCGTCGCCCTCGATGACCACGCCGTCCAGCTCCAGCAGCCGCTCGGCGGCGTCGGTCTCACCCTCGGAGTCGACGTCGGCGGCCCGGGAGAACCACTCCCGCGCCTCCTCGCGCCGGCCCACCGCCAGCAGGGCGTCCGCGTACGCGTAGCGCAGCCGCGCCGCCCACGGCTCGGTCGAGTCGCCGGTCAGCTCGCGGACCTGGAGCATCGCCACCGCGGCGTCCTTCTGCCCGAGGTCGCCACGCGCCCCGGCAGCCACGATCAGCAGCTCGATCGCGACGGCCTGGTCGAGCTTGTCGCGGTCGGCGCCGCGAAACAGGTCGATGGCCCGCTCCGGCCGGCCCAGCGCCCGCTCGCAGTCGGCCAGCACCGCCAGGTGGCTCTGCAGCCCGCTCATCCGGTGGTACGTCCGCAGCTCGGCGATGGCGGTCTGCCACTCACCGGCGTGGTACGCGGCCAGTCCGACGGCCTCCCGCACGGCGGCGATCCGCGAGGCGAGCCGGCGGGCCGCCATGGCGTGCGCCAGCGCCAGCTGCGGGTCCTCGTCGATCAGCAGACCGGTCGCGACCAGGTGCCGGGCGACGGTCTCCGCCACCGGCTTGGCGAGGGAGAGCAGCTCCGCCCGCACGGCCGAGTCGAGGTCGCTCGCGACGATGTCGTCCGGCAGCTCCGGCGCCTCGCCGGTACGCCCCTCGCCCCGCTCGTCCCGGCGCTCCCGCTGCGGGCCGTAGTTGCCACGGCGGTCGTCGCCACCCGGCCGGTCGCCGTAGCCACGGCGCTCACTGTCGCGCTCGCCCCGGAAGCCGCCCGGCCGCCGGTCGTCGCGACGATCGTCGCGCCGGAAGCCACCGTCACGGTCGCCACCACGGAAGCCGCCCTCACGGCGATCGCCTCCCTGGTAACCGCCCTCGCGACGGTCGCCGCCGGCGTAGCTCTCCCGGCGGTTGTCGCCTCCCTGGTAACCGCCTTCGCGACGATCGCCGCCCCGGAAACCACCGTCACGGGCACCGCCCTCACGACGATCGCCGCCCCGGAAACCACCGTCACGGGCACCGCCCTCACGACGGTCACCGCCCCGGAAACCACCGTCACGGGCACCGCCCTCACGACGGTCACCGCCCCGGAAACCACCGTCACGGGCACCACCCTCGCGGCGGTCTCCACCACGGAAGCCACCGTCACGGTCACCACCGCGGAAGCCACCCTCACGGCGCTCGCCGCCCCGGAAGCCACCCTCGCGACGGTCGCCGCCCTCGCGGCCCCCGCTCCGGAAGCCACCCTCACGGTCGCCACCACGGAAACCGCCCTCGCGGCGGTCGCCACCACGGAAACCGCCTTCGCGACGGTCACCGCCTCGGAAACCACCATCACGGGCGCCGCTCTCGCGACGGTCCCCGCCCCGGAAGCCGCCCTCACGGGCACCACCCTCACGGCGGTCGCCACCACGGAAACCACCCTCACGGCGCTCGCCGCCCCGGAAGCCACCCTCGCGGTCTCCGCCCCGGAAACCGCCCTCGCGGCGGTCGCCGCCCTCGCGGCCCCCGCTCCGGAAGCCACCCTCACGGTCGCCACCACGGAAACCGCCCTCACGACGGTCACCACCACGGAAACCGCCTTCGCGACGATCGCCACCGGCGAAGCCGCCTTCACGACGCTCAGCGCCACGGAAACCACCGTCACGGGCACCCGCCTCGCGGCGGTCGCCGCCCCGGAAACCACCACTCTCACGGCGGTCGCCCCCGCGGAAGCCACCGTCACGCGCGCCGCCTTCGCGACGGTCACCGCCACGGAATCCACCCTCGCGACGCTCCCCGCCGCGGAAACCGCTGTCACGGTCGCCGCCCCGGAAACCGCCCTCGCGACGGTCACCGCCCGGACGGTTTCCACTCCGGAAGCCACCCTCACGGTTTCCACTCCGGAAGCCACCCTCACGGTCGCCGCCCCGGAAACCGCCCTCGCGACGGTCACCACCGCCGAAACCGCCCTCACGGCGGTCACCGCCACGGAAACCGCCCTCACGGGCACCACCCTCGCGACGGTCACCACCGCCGAAACCGCCCTCGCGACGGTCACCGCCACGGAAACCGCCCTCACGGGCACCACCCTCACGGCGGTCACCGCCACGGAAGCCGCCTTCGCGACGGGCGCCGCCACGGGCGCCACTGTCGCGATCGCCACCACGGAAGCCGCCCGGGCGGTCGTCGCGGCCGCCCCGGTACGAGGGACGGTCATCGCGACGGCCGTCGCGGCCGGCGTCACCACGCCCCTGGCCGCGGTCGGCGCGATCCTCGTAACGACGGGGGCGGTCCCCGCCCTGGGGTCCTGAGCTCACAGGTACATCCTTCCTGATGGCGTTTCCGCCGAGAACGCTAACGCAGTCGAGGGCCGCCCCTGCTGGGGCGGCCCTCGACTGGAAGATTGTCCGGCGGTGTCCTACTCTCCCACACCCTCCCGAGTGCAGTACCATCGGCGCTGGAGGGCTTAGCTTCCGGGTTCGGAATGTGACCGG
>NZ_JBEZDP010000019.1:0-126344 GCF_040648395.1 Micromonospora sp. NPDC049151 | reverse complement strand
CGCCAGGTTGCGGCGCCTGCGCCGGGCGCATCCCTCCTTTTGTTTTGTGATACCTGGACGTGATCTTCGCTGACGGTGTCAGCGAAGATCACGTCTGTGTCGCTGTGTCTGTAAACCGGCGTATGAGTCGTCGCTGACCGATGGGCAGTGGACGGTGATCGAGCCGTTGTTGCCGGTGAGGGATCCGCGGCGGGGTGGTCGGCCGTTGCGGTATCCACGTCGGTTGGTCATTGACACGATCCTGTACGTGCTGCGCACCGGTACCGCGTGGCGGCACGTTCCACATGATCTCGTGCCGTGGGACGTGGCCTACCGGTGGTTCCGGTGCTGGAGCGCCGACGGAACGTGGGACCGGGTTCATGACCGGCTGCGAGACGCGGTGCGGGTGGCCGAGGGACGAGATCCGCAGCCGTCGGCGGCGGTGCTCGACTCGCAGACCGCGCACAGCCACCAGGGTGGTGAGGCGATCGGCTGGGACGCCGGCAAACGCACCCGGGGTCGTAAGCGGCATGTCCTGGTCGACACCTGCGGACTGCTCCTGAAGGCGGTGGTGCATTCCGCGTCGGTGCAGGAACGTGCCGGAGCCAAGCTTGTCCTCGCGGGGATCACCGAGACGTTCCCGCTGCTCGGCCTCGTCTGGGCCGACGCCGGCTACGTCAACCGCGTCGATGCGGGGCTGCTGGCCTGGGCGCGCACCCACGCCGGGATCGACCTGCAGATCGTGGCCCGCAACGCCGACGTGAAAGGCTTCCAGGTGCTACCCCGACGTTGGGTGGTCGAACGAACCTTCGCCTGGTTGGGACGGTGCAGACGGTTGGCCCGCGACTACGAACGCAAACCCGCGCACGCCGAAGCGATGATCAAAGTCGCCATGATCCGACTCATGGCCGCCCGCCTCGCCGGCGAGGACATCGAACCCCAAGGCCCCATCGAGACCGAAGCAGCCCGACGCCTCGACGACGAACTCAACCACAAGTAGTCACCGGGTTACCCAACACTCTCTGAGCCGGGCCGGTAGGGTGCCGTCATGATCGAGGACGCGCCGTGCCGTTGACGAACCCCTGGCTGACCGGGCCGACGCCGACGAGAAAGCTGGACCGGGAACGCCTGGCCGAACGCATCCTCAACCTGCTGTCGTCGCAGAACATGTGCGTGCTCGCCACGACCGGGCCGGACGGGCCGCTCGCCACGCCGGTGCGTTACTACCCGCTCGACTTCACGCTGATGTTCACCGCCGCGCCGCGCTCACCGAAGATGCGCAACATCGCCGCCGACCCCCGGGTGTCGGTCGGCGTCTTCGCGCCGCTGGTCGGGCTGGCCAGCAGCCGTGGCGCCCAGGTGTTCGGCACCGCCCGGGTGCTCGGCCCGGACCACCCCGACCGGGCGCACCACTGGGCCGCGTTCCGCTGGGAGAACGAACACGCCGAGCGCGGCCGGCCGCTGTCCGAGCCGCCCGAGGACCTGCTCGTGGTGATCGAGGCCGACCGGATCGTCTACACCGAACACTGGTTGCGCCGCGAGGGCTACGCCCCGCGCCAGCACTGGCGTCGCTGACCCGTCCGCCGGCCGGCGGTGGGTGGAGCACCGCGTGTGCCACCCATGACCTCTACACCTCGCGGAAACCGCCTAGCGCCCGGTCAGCGCCCCGGCCAACGTGTCGACGAACCGGGGGAGCACCTCGTCGTCCGGCAGGTGAGCCGGGTTGATCTCGGTGACCGACAGCCCGGCGAACCGAGGGCTCGCCACCAGCTCCGCCAGCGTCGCCGCCGCCTCGCCGAGGCTGAGCCCGAACGGCTCCGGCACGTCCGCCAGCGGCGCGTCCACGAAGCTCAGCACGTCCACGTCGAAGTGCACCACGAACCGGTCGGCCGCGCCCTCGGCCACCGACCGTGCCCGGCGTGCCGCCGCCCGCGCGTCGGCGTGCACCTCGTCGGCCGGCACGTACGCCAGCCCCAGCTCCGCCACCAGCTCCCGCTCGTGGTCACCCCGGGGCAGCGAGTCCCCGTACACCACCACCCGCTCCGGCGACAGCAGCGGCACCGCCGGCCCGACACCCGCCACCTCGGGCAGCGTCCCCGGCAGGCCGAGCATGTGCGCCAACCCCATCGCGTCCAGGTTGCCGTTGGCGCGGGTCTCCGGGGTGTAGAGATCCGGGCCGCCGTCCACGTACACCAGCGCGGACGGCAGCCCGGCCCGCGCGCAGCCGGCGACCAGGCCGAGCGTCACCGTGCAGTCGCCGCCGAGCACCAGCGGCGCGCGCCCCCGGCCCAGCGCCGCCGCGACCCGGTCGGCCACCGCCGAGGCGACGGCGGCCACCGCGCCCGCGTTCTGACCCCTGGGGTACGCCGGATCCGGCCGCCACCGGAAGCCCGGCACGTCACCGGCGTCCGCGACGTCGGCGCCCAGCCGGTCGAGCAGGCCGGCGGCGCGCAGGGCGGCTGGTGCGCGTTCGACGCCCGGGGTGTGGGCGCCCGCGCTCGACGGTGCCCCGACGACCGTCCACTGACGAGTGTCCATCGCCCCACCCTAACCACCGCCGGGGCAGGTCACCGGGGATCAGCGCAGCACCAGCAGGTCCAGCGCGTCGATCACCGGGCCGCTGTCGGCACGTGCCGCCTCGCGTAACCGCTGGACGCCGGCGGCGTACTCCGCATCGGTGATCAGCTGAAGCGGCGTGTGCGCCTCCCGGCGCAGGCCGGCCGCCGCTTCCCGCAGCGACGGCGCGGTGACCTGCGGGACCGCCTCGACCACCGCGGCGGCGAAGCCGGCGCCGGCGAAGGCGGCCGCGACGTCGGCGACGGCGGGATACGTGTCCAGCACGCGGACCGCCTCGGGGAAGTAGTCGAACAGCGTGATCGCCTCGTGGCGTCCGGCGAACGCCGACCGGATGAGCACCGGCGCGCCGGGCCGCAGCACCCGGCGCAGCTCGCGCGCCGCGGCGGCCAGGTCCGGCACGTGGTGGATGACAGTGGACAACCACGCCCCGTCGACGCTGCCGTCGGCGAGCGGGAGGTGCCCGGCGTCGCCCGCGACCAGCGGCGCGAACGTGCACCGTGCGCGCATCGCCGCCGACGGCTCGACGGCGACGACCTCGACGCCGGGGAACCAGCCGCTGAAGGCTCGTGCCCAGCTACCGGTCCCGGCGCCCAGGTCCAGCAGCCGCATGCCTCGACGCGGGCCGAGGTGCCGGGCGACGGCGGCCCGCCAGGCCGTGAGACCGTCGTCGGTGAGGTGCCGGGTCGCGGCGAACGCCTCGGCGTCCGCGTCGTGGTACGCGATGCGGGCCATACGCCACAGCCAACTCCCGGCAAGCCGGCGAGGCAAGCACTGTGGCGGGTCACACGCCGGCCTGGGAGAGGGGTGGGGAGTGCGGTATCGGATCCACTTCGCCGCCGGACTGCCGGCGGCGGACCTTCGCGCGTTCCTGCTGACGGAGTACGGCGTCGCACCGGAGACCGTGTACGTCGGGCGGATCGAGGACCGGGCCATCGACGATCCTCGGCCGGTGGTGATGCTCACGCCGCCTGACGAGGACGAGGGATTCGGCTGGATCCTCACCGGCGACACCGACCTGGCCGACGCCACCGGTCTGCGCGAACATGACCTCGCGGTTGCCCTCGCCCGGGCGTTCGGCGTACGGGCGCTGGTCGACGACGGCGGCGTCCACCCGGACCGGTGGGTGCTGGTCAGCGCCGACGGCAGCAGCGGCCGGGTGCTGACCGACGCCGACGCCGCCGCCGACGGGGACCTGCGGATCGTGCACGCGCTGGAGCCGATCAGCGGGGAGCCGCAGCTCGCCGTCGTACCGCCGCCGGACTGGGCCCGCGACTGGTGACCCGGCCGGGCCCGGGATCAGTGGATGAGGCTCGCGTGCCAGTCCCGTAGAAACGCCTCCGCCAGCGCGCGAGCCCGGGGGCGAACGTCGAAGCTCTCCCCGACCCGGCGGCGGGCCATGTGTGACAGCCCGTCAGCGGCCTCGTTGAGCGCGTGCCCGCTGTGCGCCTTGACGTGCCGGAAGGACAGGTCCGGTCGACGGCTCACCTGCTCGGCGAGGCGCACCAGCGTCGGCCGGTCGGCCCAGCGGCGCCGGCGCAGGCTGTAACCGGCCGGCATGTCCGCCACCGAGCCGGACTGCCAGCGGTGCAACCACCGCAGCGCGGAGAGGCTGTCCACCAGCACGGTCATCGCCGGTGGCGGGTCGTCGTACGCGGTGAGCAGGAAGTCCACCGCCCGCAGCTCGTTGATCAGCACTCGGGACGCGCCGGTCGGGTCCAGGCGGCCGGTGCCCCGGCTGCGCAAGCCGTACCGGCCGTCGCTCGCCACGTACCCGATGCCGCCGGCACGGCCCTTCCAGCTCGCGTCGGTCGCGGCGACGACCGGCGCGGAAGCTGTCGCCCACCGCTGGACCTGCCCACGTCCCCGTTCCGGCTCCGGTTGTGACCGGCAGTCGGCGCCGTGCTCCTCGGCCAGCCGGGTGGCGTTGTCCAGGAGCTGCCCGGCCGAGGCGAGCTGGTCGTAGTGCGCCGCGGTCAGGGCGAGGGTGACCGCGTCGCCGATGCGCTGGCACTGCGGGCAGGTGGTGCGGAAGACGTAGCGGCGCAGCGGGAGCGCGCGGGCGTACAGGGGCGCGGGCAGGAGGCTCAGGGCGTGGCGGAACTCATCGGGTCGCATACTTGCTCCTGACGGGTATGGGAGGGCGGGGGTCAGGCCGGCGCGATGGTCCAGTTGCCGTCGGCGGTGATCTGCACGAGCGCGGGCGTGGTGAGCGGGCGGACGCCGGAGTACGCGCCGATCTCGTTGACGAGCAGGCCCCCCTCGCCGTCGTCCAGGGAGTACGCATGGACGACGAAGTTGGACGAGCCGCGCCGGTGGGTGATCCGCACGGCGGTGGCGTCGCCGCCGAGCAGCAGCACGTCGTCACCCTTGCCGGACGCCTTTCCGGTCTCCGACGTGGTGGCCAGTTGCGCGACAGTGCCGATGGTGAGCGTCCACGAGCCGCTGGCCTCGATCTCGAACTGCGTCGTCAGCGAGCCGTCCTCCACGTTGATCCACCGCTTGCCGGTGTACGACCCGATCTCGTTGACGAGCAGCCCGTCGCCGTCGCTCTTGAGCACCGTGTTGCTGCTGCACCGGCAGGTGAACCCGACGACCGCGAGGTCGGTCAGGTCGGGGATGCGCACCACGTCGTCGCCGCGTCCCTTCACGACCTTCGGCTTCGGAGTGTGCGACGGCGCCGGCGGCTCGGTGGTGGCCGGCGCGGCCGGGGTGGGCGCGGCGGTGGTCGGGGCCGCCGTGGTCGGCGCGGCGGACGGGGACGCCGAGGCGGGGACGGTGCTGCGCTGAGCAGCGGTGACCGGCTGCGGCTCGTCGTCCTCGGTGAGCGCGCCGGCCAGGATGACGCCGCTGATCGCGAGAGCGAGCACGACGCCGCCGGCGACGAGGGGACGCGCGTCTGCGGGGCGGTTCGCTGCGGCGGGCGGGTTCGGCATCGTCGCGTCGCCGGTCCGGTCGGGCGGCGCGGGCTGGGTCGGGTCGGACATTGCGGTTCCTCTCGGGGTCGGGGGTGCGGGGCGGGTGCGGCCCGCCCCGCAGCGGTGGCTGGTCAGCTCAGCGCGACGGTCACGCCGCCGGAGAACGGCGAGTCGTGCAGCTCCAGGCGGGCGAGCTTGACGCCCTTGGGGATGTCGAAGACGACCACGCCGGTGACCTGGTTGCCGGGGTTGATGTCGTTGAGGAACGTCTCGGCGTTCTTGTTGGCGTAGAGGCCGGCCGAGCCGTCGGCGGAGTACTCGGTGCCGTTGGCCGCGTACGCCTTCTGGCTGCTGCCGTCGAACATCTGCGACTCCTTGCCGATGTTCTTCACGTTGAGCGTGACCAGGCAGAACTGGCCCTGCGCCGTGGCGCCGAACGCCGACGAGCCGACCTTGCCGACGCCGCACTTGGCGGACTTGACGGTGAACTCGAACTTGCCGTCGCGGGCCGGCTGGCCGATCTTCGCGGTCTTCGGCTTGTCGTCGCTCTTGCCGGCGTCCGTCTTGCCGCTGTCGGTCTTGCCGGCGGCCGCCTCGGTGCCGGAATCGGCCTTGCTTCCGGTGGTGTCGTCGGTGGTGCCGGCGCCGCAGCCCAGGGCCATGAGGGCGCCGGCGATCAGGGCGAGCGTGGTGGTCTTGCGCATCGTTTTCCTCCTGCTGTGAACGTGGCGGCGTCAATAAGAGCATCATCTGTGAACGGTGTCAACAAGCATCATGCTTGACAGATGTGACACACTCCGAACGTGCAGGAGACACCGACAATCACCGCAGCGGAGATCGCCCGGCTCGCCGGTGTCGGCCGGGCCGCCGTCAGCAACTGGCGCAAACGGCACGGCGACTTCCCCGACCCGGTCGGCGGCAGCGCCACCAGCCCGGAGTTCGACCTCGCCCAGGTCGAACGCTGGCTGCACGCCCAGGGCAAGCTCCCGGAACTCGCCACCGCCGACCGGCTCTGGCGCCACCTCGCCCCGGCCGGCGCCTCACCGGCCGCCGGGCTCGCCGCCGTCGGGGCCCGGCTGCTCGCCCGGCAACGCGGCCAACGACCTGCCCGTCCCGCGGACCCGCAGCTCAAGGCGCTGCTGCCGGACGTCGACGCGCTCGCCGACGAACTCGGCCCACAGGGCGCCTTCGACGCGCTCTGGCAACGCTTCTCCGCCCCCGGACCGGGCCGCCCCTTCGCCACCCCCGACGACATCGCCGACCTGATGGCCGGGCTCGCCGCCGTCGCCGGCGGCTCCGTGTTCGACCCCGCCGCCGGCACCGGCGCCACACTGCGCGCCGCCGTCCGCGCCGGCTGCACCTCCGCGTACGGGCAGGAACTCGACCCCGACCTCGCCCGGCTCGCCGGACTGTGGCTGGCGCTGCGCGACGTACCAGGCGAGGTGAGCACCGGCGACTCACTGCGCGCCGACGACTACCAGGGGCGCACGTTCGACGCGGTCGTCTGCCACCCGCCCTTCGGCGCCAGCAACTGGGGCGACGAGGAACTCGGCCACGACCCCCGCTGGATCGTCGGCACCACCCCACGTACCGAGCCGGAACTCGCCTGGGTCCAGCACGCGCTATCCCACCTGCGCCCCGGCGGCCACGCCGTACTCCTCATGCCCCCCGCCGTGGCCGGCCGCCGCGCCGGCCGCCGCATCCGCAAGGAACTGCTGCGCCGCGGCGCGCTGCGCGCCGTCGTCGCGCTGCCACCGGGGGCGGCGGCACCGCACGGCGTACCCCTGCACCTGTGGGTGCTGCGCCGCCCGCCCGCCGACGCGCCGCTGCCGGCGCGGACGCTGTTCGTCGACGCCGCCACCGGCGACCACTCCCGCATCCTGGAGACCTGGCGGGCCTTCACCGCCGACGCCGAGGTGGACGAGCCCGGCTACGCCCGCGCCGCCGACGTCATCGAACTGCTCGACGACGACGTCGACCTCACCCCCGCGCGTCGCCAGCCCGCCGTCGCGGGCGAGGCGACAGGCGAACATCTGGTACGCACACGCGAGCGCCTCGCCGCCGTCGTCGCCGACCTGCCCACACTGATGCCACAGGTGACGCCCGCAGCCGACGGGGGCCAGGGGGAGTTCCTCACGGTCGGCGAGTTGGTCCGGGCCGGCGCTTTGCAGCTTCTCGGACCGATCCGGGGCGCTGCCTCCGGCGACGACGGTGAGCCGACCGGCGACGGTAGGCCGGTGCTGACCGTGCCGGACGTGCTCGGCGGCGGCGAACCCTCGGGCCGCGACGACGGGCGGCTCGGGCAGGAGATCGCCCTGGCAACCGGGGACGTGGTGGTGCCGATGATCGCGCGGCAGCTCACCGCGCGGGTGGTGACGGCCGATGGGGCGCTGTTGGGGCGGAACCTGTACCTGCTGCGGCCGAATCCCGCCGCCTTGGATTCGTGGTTCCTGGCGGGGCAGCTGCGGACGTCGACGAACGAGCGGCAGGCGTCGAGCCTGTCGGGGACGCTGCGGTTCGACGTGCGGCGGGCGCAGGTGCGGCGGGTGGCGCGGGAGGAACAGGAGGCGTACGGGGAGGCGTTCCGGCGGCTGCACGCGTTCGAGTCGGCGCTGCGGCAGGCGGCGACGCTCGGGGCGGAGCTGGTGCAGCTCACGGCCGACGGGTTGGCCCGTGGCGCGGTCCGCCCCGCGGATGGCCCCAGGTGATTCCCCGGCGGATCTTCCTTCCGTCAGATATCCGACGCGGGGGCGGCGCTCTGGTGACAGATGCGGAAGCCTGCGGGCCGGTGGCCCGCCGTGCATCCTCCGCCTGAGACGACACGCTGACGCGCGGTTGATCGTTTCGGCCGAGTGGGCGACTACAACGATGCAGGACGGCAGTGATACTGCTGTCTTAAGGCAATCGAAAGGAAACTGGTGAGCACCAAGCACCAAGAGTTGGCGAACTTCATCTGGTCGGTGGCCGACCTGCTTCGCGGCGACTACAGGCAGTCCGAGTACGGCCGGGTGATCCTCCCGATGACCATGCTTCGCAGGTTGGACTGCGTGCTCGAGCCGACGAAGGACGCGGTGCTCGCCCGGCACAAGCAGCTCAAGGATATGGGCGTGCAGAACATGGACCCGGTGCTGCGTAAGACCGCCGGGCTGTCGTTCTACAACACCAGTGAGATGTCGTTCCGCAAGCTGCTCGGCGACCAGGACCATGTGGCGCTCAACCTGCGTGCCTACATCGGCGGGTTCTCGCCGGGCGCAGTGGACGTGCTGGACAAATACGCTTTCGATCTTCAGATCAACCGGCTTGCCGAGGCCGAGCTGCTCTATCAGGTGGTCGCGAAGTTCGCCGATATCGACCTTCACCCCAACGTGGTCTCGAACCATCAGATGGGTTACGTCTTCGAGGAGCTGATCCGTCGATTCTCGGAGGCCGGCAACGACACCGCTGGCGAGCACTTCACCCCACGTGAGGTCATCAAGCTGATGGTGAACCTGCTCCTCGCCCCCGACCAGGACCACTTGATCACGCCCGGAATCGTCCGCAAGGTTTACGACCCGGCGTGCGGCACCGGCGGCATGCTCACCGAGGCTCAGGAGCATATTCAGGCGCACAACCCGCACGCCACCGTCGAGGTGTACGGGCAGGAACTCAACGGCGAGACGTACGCGATCTGCCGCTCCGACATGATGCTCAAGGGCGGCGACCCGACGAAGATCGCCTTCGGGAACTCGTTCAACCAGGACGGCCACGAGGGCGAGCGGTTCGACTACATGCTCGCCAACCCGCCGTTCGGGGTCGAGTGGAAGAAGGTCGAGAAGTTCGTCAAGGACGAGGCGGCCCGCGGCCACGCCGGCCGCTTCGGTGCCGGCCTGCCCCGGATCAACGACGGCTCGCTGCTCTTCCTCCAGCACATGATCTCGAAGATGAAGCGCCCTGAGGACGGCGGCAGTCGCCTCGCCATCGTCTTCAACGGCTCGCCGCTGTTCACCGGCGCAGCCGGCTCCGGTGAGTCGGAGATCCGCCGCTGGATCCTGGAGAACGACCTCCTGGAGGGCATCGTCGCGTTGCCTGACCAGCTCTTCTACAACACCGGCATCTCCACGTACTTCTGGATCCTCACCAACCGCAAGGAGCCGGCACGGGCGCGCAAGGTGGTGCTGCTCGACGGCCGCGACTACTGGACCAAGATGCGCAAGAGCCTCGGCGACAAGCGCAAGATGCTCACCGACGACCACATCGCCGAGCTGACCCGGGCGTACGTGAACGCGCTGTCCATCGCAGACGATGCGGAGCACCCGCAGCACGCCAAGGTGAAGGTCTTCAAGACCACCGACTTCGGCTACCAGCGGATCACCGTCGAGCGCCCGCTGAGGCTGCGCTTCGAGGTCACCGAGGAGACGGTAGCGCTGCTCGCGGAGGCGAAGACGGTCCTCAAGTACGCGGAGCGCGAGTCACTGCTGACGACGGCAAAATCGCTCATCGGTACGTCGTCAGCGACGCGGGCCGATTTCGCGATGAAGCTGAACGGGCTGGGGAAGCTACCGGCGCCGGTGGAGAAGGCGGTCTGGGAGGCGTTCTCGGTCAGCGACCCGGAAGGGGAGGTGCAGACCGACCGCAAGGGCAACCCGCTGCCGGACCCCGACCTGCGCGACAACGAGAACGTGCCTTTGGGTGAGGACATCCACGACTACCTCAAACGCGAGGTGGTGCCGCATGTCCCGGACGCCTGGATCGACGAAGCGAAGACCAAGATCGGTTACGAGGTTCCCTTCACGCGTCACTTCTACGCCTACCAGCCGCCGCGACCGCCTGCCCTGATCGAGGCTGAGATCAGGGCACTCGAAGAGAAAGTTCAGGCGTTGATGGGGGTCGTAACCCAGTGACCCTTGCAGAAGAGGCTCTTAAGCTTTCGGCAATCGACTTCCCGAAAGGTTGGAAGCGTCGCCGACTCCGTGACGTGGTGCGGCTAGTAAATGGTTACCCTTTCCCATCTGATTCCTTCGCTTCCAGCGGCAGCATTCCACTTGTGCGCATTCGTGACCTATTGGCATCCGAATTTCAGACCTATGCATCCGGCCATGTGCCAAGCCAGGTGATGATGCGGGACGGTGATGTTGTCGTCGGCATGGATGGCGACTTCAATGTCGTTATCTGGAAACGCGGGACGGCCGCGCTCAACCAGCGCCTTTGCCTTCTGCGTCCGCGCGAAGCGGTGGACATGCGCTTTATCGCGTACGCGTTGCCGTTGATCCTGAAGGTGATCAACGATTTAACGTTCTCCACCACCGTGAAGCATCTTTCATCTTCTGACTTGTTGACCGAGCGCTTGCTCCTGCCGCCGCTCGACGAGCAGCGGCGGATCGCTGATTTCCTTGACGTTCAGACGGCTCGTGTCGTTGCCCTCGATGATTGCCGGGATCGTCAGCTAGCGGCCTACGAGGCGCGACTGCAGGGCATGGTGAAGATCAAAACGGGGCGGAATCTGGCTTGGGACCGAGAATCGCCGATAGATGGATCGGTTCTTCCGCTGCGCAGGGTTGCGAAGCGAGTCAAGACCGGCGCAACGCCGCCGGGAGCTGCCGAGCGGTACTTCGTAGGCGATGATCAGGGCATCCCCTGGTTTGCTCCGGTGAGTTTCGGAAATGCAATTAAACTCGGTATGGCTCCGCGGAGGCTTAGTTCATTGGCGGTGCAGGAGGGTTTTCCGGTCTTCGAGGCTGGTAGCACTCTGCTTGTTGGAATTGGAGCAACGGCGGGCAAGGTGGCCTACCTGGAAGAGCGGGCTTCGGGAAACCAGCAGGTCACGGCCGTGGCCCCGAATGAACGCATTGACGGGCGGTATCTGGCGTGGCAGTTGTTTGCGGCGACCGAGGAGCTGCGGAGCCTCGCTCCATACACGACCATGCCGATTATCAACAACGACTTTTTGAAGTCATTTCCTATCTGGTTGCCGCCGCTGGACCGTCAGCGTGCTGCTGTGCGGGAAATTGAGCAGGTGCACGAACATCTCTCTCGACTTCGGCTCGCATTTGCGGAAGCAAGGTCGTTGCTATCTGAGTGGAGGCAATCCCTAACTGCCGCAGCGGTGACAGGCCAGATCGACGTCACTACCGCCCGCGGGGTGGACGTATGAGCGGCGGACATCTGGAGCAGTCGTTCGAGTCAGCAATAGGCGAGCGGCTCCTGAGCTCAAGCTGGGCAATCGGGTCGGCTAGCCAATACGACCAGCAGTTGGGTCTTGACACAGCCGAACTCTTCGCATTTATTGGCGGGACGCAACCGGGCGCGTGGAAGAAGCTGTTGGCGTACCACGGGAACGATCCGGACGTGGCGCAGCGGCACTTCGCCCAGCACCTCGCCAAGCAGATCGACGAGCGTGGCCCACTCGATGTCCTCCGCCGTGGCGTGAAGGACAAGGGCGTGCGCATCCGCCTCGCCTACTTCAAGCCCGCCCACGCCATCACCGACGACGCGCTCAAGCTCTACCGCGCCAACCGTCTCACCGTCACCCGTCAGCTCGCGTACTCGACAAGCAACAACAACACCCTCGACCTGGTTCTCTTCGTCAACGGCATTCCGTTGGCAACCGCCGAGCTGAAGAACCCGCTCACCGGCCAGACCGTCGAGGACGCCAAGGAGCAGTACCGCAAGACCCGCGACCCGAAGGAACTGATCTTCGCTCGGCGTACCCTCGTACATTTCGCCGTCGACCCTGACCTGGTCTTCGTCACGACGAAGCTCGCGGGGGAGAAGACCCGGTTTCTACCGTTCAACACCGGGTCGAACGGGCCCGGCGTGTCCGGTGGCGCCGGCAACCCGCCGGCTACGGACAAGGGTTACCGCAGCTCCTATCTCTGGGAGCAGATCTGGGACCCCGACGTTTTCATGGACCTGGTCCGGCGGTTCCTGCACTACGACAAGGAATCCAAGGCGCTGATCTTCCCGCGTTACCACCAGTGGCACGCGGTCACCCAGCTCACCGACCATGCGGCCCGGCACGGATCGGGTCACAACTACCTGGTCATGCACTCGGCCGGGTCGGGTAAGTCGAACACCATCGCCTGGCTGGCGCACCGGCTGTCCAGCCTGCACACCGCGCCCGACATCGCCAAGGACGGGCTGCGCCCCAACGAGCCGGTCTTCGACAAGGTCATCATCATCACCGACCGGGTCGTCCTCGACCGGCAGTTGCAGGACACCGTGTTCCAGTTCGAGCACGTGCCCGGCGTGGTGCAGCGGATCGACAAGGACTCCGCGCAGCTCGCCGCCGCGCTTCAGGGTGAGACGGCCAAGGTCGTCATCACCACGATGCAGAAGTTTCCGTACGTGCTCAAGCAGGTGCAGGGGCTCAAGGGCAAGCGGTTCGCGGTCATCGTCGACGAGGCGCACTCGTCGCAGTCCGGCGACTCGGCGGCTGCGTTGAAGAAGGTGCTGCTCAAGCTGGGCAGCGACGACGTTGACGAGTCCGGTGACCTGCTCACGGCGTCGGCGCTGGCCCGAGGCCGGCACGAGACGCTGTCGTACTTCGCGTTCACCGCCACTCCGAAGCCGAAGACGCTCGAACTGTTCGGCACGCCGCACCCGGTCACCGGCAACCCGCACCCGTTCCACACCTACTCCATGCGGCAGGCCATCGACGAGGGGTTCATCCTCGACGTGCTGCGCAACTACCTCACCTACAAGTCGTACTGGAAGCTGGCCAACGCCAACCCCGACGACCCGGAGGTCGACCCGAAGAAGGCCGGCGCCCAGCTCGCCCGCTTCGCCAGCCTGCACCCCACCATGCAGGCGCAGAAGGCGGAGATCATCGTCGAGCACTTCCGCAAGCACACCGCGCCGCGCCTCGGCGGGCGCGCCAAGGCCATGGTGGTCACCGGGTCCCGCGAGGCCGCCGTCCGTCTGCACACCGCCATCAAGAAGTACGTCGAGATGCAGGGCTACGTCGGCTGTGACTCCCTTGTGGCGTTCTCCGGCGACCTGGAGGTCGACGGCGTCGAGCACACCGAGGCGCGGATCAACGGCTTCGGCGAGGGTGAGCTACCCGGCAGGTTCGGCTACACCGCCGCCGACGACAAGCACGCCGGTACGCCGAAGGCCAAGCAGGACACCGAGTACAAGATCCTGGTCGTCGCCGAGAAGTACCAGACCGGCTTCGACCAGCCGCTGCTCACCACCATGTACGTCGACAAGCTGCTCAAGAACGTCGCCGCCGTGCAGACCCTGTCGCGGCTCAACCGCACCCACCCGCTCAAGAGCCAGGGTGACGTGTTCGTCCTCGACTTCGTCAACGAGGCCGGCGACATCGCCGAGCAGTTCAAGCCGTACTTCGAGACCGCCGCCACCACCCCCACCGACCCCAACCTGCTCTACACCGCGCAGAATTCGGTCACGGGCTACCCGGTCCTCGTCGACTCGGAGATGCAGGCGTACGCCGAGGCCCTGCTCGCGGCGGAGCGGAAGGCGACCACGGAGACGGGCCTCCAGCGGGCCCACGCCGCCCTCTACCGCTTCACCGAGCCGGCCGTCCAGCGCTTCAACGCCCTGGCCGCCGACGACCCGGAGGCCGCGGACGGCTTCCGGTCCGCGCTGCGCGACTACACCCGGATGTACGCGTTCCTCAGCCAGGTGGTGCCCTACCACGACGAGGACCTGGAGCGGCTCTACCTGTACGGTCGGGCGCTGCTCAACCGGCTCCCGCGACGGCAGGACCCGTCCGTCGACATCGGCGAGGTGCAGTTGACCCACCTGCGGGTCAGCAAGACCGGTGAGCACGACGCCTCGCTGACCCCCGAGGGGGAACAGATGCTGCCCGGCTTCGTCGGTGGTGGCGTCGGCTCGCAGCACGACCCGGAGAAGGTCGCGCTCTCGGAGCTGATCGACGTGTTCAACGACCGGTTCGGTATCGGCTTGGGCGAGGCCGACAAGGTCTGGGTCGAGCAGCAGATCGTCGCCCTCGCGGAGGACGGCACGCTGGAAGCCGCCGCGCTGGTCAACGACGAAAGCAACTTCGGCGTCGTCTGCGACAAGCGGATCGAGGACGTGATCCTGTCCCGCCACGACGACAACGGCAAGCTGATGCAGCGCTACCTCGACGACGAGAGCCTGCGGTCGCAGCTCAACCAGTTCGCACGCCGGCAGGCGTACCAGATGATCCGCCGCCGCAAGGGCATCGCATAACCGAGACTCGCCGAGAGGAGGACGGTTGTCCCCGTCCACGTCCACCTTCCACCTCTGGATCGCCGTGAACGAGTCCCAGGTCACGACAGCGCTCACTGCGCTGAAAGTGACCCGCTCGTCACGCCGGCACGAATGGGGCAGCATCACCGACCTGCGAGCGGTCCCGGCCACCCCGGAGTCGTCGAAACTGCCCGGCGTCCTCGTGCTCTGCACCGCTACGGTGATCTTCTCCGCCGTGCTCTTCTTCGCGGGCGCACCACTGCCTGTCGTGCTGTTTCTGGTCGCGCTTCTGCTGGTCTGCGGGCTAGCCGCGATCACGTTGACGAAGCCGCCACCGCAGATCGAGGCGCCCGACCAGGCGGCTTTTCCGGCCCTGCACCGCACCCTGACCGACGCCGACGACCGGCGAGACTTCCTCGACCTGGTGGAGCTGGCGGAGCGGGCCGGCCGGGCACTGCCCGAGGTGGACCGCGTGATGGATGCGGCAGAGGGTGGGCAGATCCTGGCGCAGGCGCTCTGGGAGGCGAGCGACGTGCTCAGCCGCCGCCAGCAGTTGCGTACCCAGATGGGGCGCCGGCAGCCCGGCCCGGCGGCGGAGGATTCGACGAGCAGCGTGGGGAAGGCGCTGGCGGAACAGCGGCAGCGCGTGACAACGCTGTGGGACGAGACGGAGTCGGAACTGACCCGGGTGCGTAACGCGCTCGAACTCGCCGCCGTGGCTGCCGAGAACGCGGCACACGATCCCGGTGCGGACGATGCGGTCCGAGAGGCTTACCAGGAGTTGCTCGACATCTATGGCGAGCGGTACTAGCCGACGACTCGTCGGTGTCATCTGACAGGACTGCCGGGGGAGACGAATGCAGGCGCAGGAACGAGTAGCCGATCGATACGAACTGACGTATCCGATCGGTCACGGCGGTATGGGGGAGGTGTGGGCGGGCTTCGACGAGAAGCTGGACCGGCCCGTCGCCATCAAGTTCCTGCGTAAGCTCGCCGTACCCGATGGCGACCGCGACACCGCTGTCGACCGGTTCATCCGTGAGGCACGGGTCACCGCCCGCCTGGACCACCCCGGGGTGCCGAGCGTGCACGACGTCGGCCACCACGGCGACGACCTCTACATCGTCATGCAGCTCGTGCCGGGCGTGCTTTTGTCCGATCTGATCGCCGAACGCGGATGGCTCGCCGTGCCGTGGGCCGCCGCCATCGGCACACAGATCTGCTCGGTACTGGCGGTGGCGCACGCGGCCTCGCTCGTGCACCGTGACCTGAAGCCGCAGAACGTCATGGTGACCCCCAGCGGCGCCGTCAAGGTCCTCGACTTCGGGGTGGCCGCCCTGCTTGGGCCGGACGTACCCCGGCTGACCGCCACCGGGCACACGCTGGGCACGCCCACCTACATGGCTCCCGAGCAGGCGCTCAACAGTGCCGTAGGTCCCCGCACCGACCTCTACGCACTCGGTTGCGTGTTGTTCGAGCTGCTCACCGGCAAGCCGCCGTACCGGGCCGACAACCCACTCGGCATGCTGCACCGGCACCTGAACGACCCCGTCCCGTCAGTGCAGGAGCACCGCGCGGGCGTGCCGGACGTCCTGGTGCACCTCCTCGTACGGCTGCTTGCCAAGGACCCGCAGCACCGGCCCGAGTCGGCGGCCGAGGTCTACGAGCTGCTGGCGCCGTTCGGAGCGGTCGATGCCGAGAAGGCAGCCGACGCTGCCCCGACTGTGGCGGACGGGCAGCGGGTGGACCCGACAATGCCGTACCGGTATCCGTTCGGGCCGTTGCCGCCCCGTTCACCGCTGCCGCCGACGCGCATCGACATCGTCCGTCCACGAGCAGCGGCAGAGATCGTCGAGCCGCCGTCGCTCGACCAGCTCGCCGAGGTGGAGGAGAGGGCCTGGGAGCTTGCCGAGGAAGAGCGGTTCACCCAGGCCGCCGAGCTGCTCGAATCGGTGTTGCGGCCGATCAGCGGCGCGCACGCCGCCAGGCAACCGCGAATCCTGGAGCTGCGGCTCAACCTGGCCAACCTGTACGTCCTGGCCGGGGCGTTCCGGCAGGCGCTTCCGGAGTTTCAGCGGCTCGTCGTCGATCTCGCCAAGCGTCCCGTGCCGGACGAGGAATTGATCTGGCAGTGCCGGCAGCAGGCGGCGAGCTGCCAGGCGGAGCTGGGCGAGGCGACCGAGGCGTTGCGAGAACTGCGGGCGCTCCTCGCCGAAGAACAGCGGGTGATGCCGCCGGACTCGCCGGAGCTCTTTCCGCTACGGCAGCAGATCGCCATGCTTGTCGCCGGCTTGGGCGACGTGCCCGAGGCGCGGCAACTGCTGGAGGGGCTACGGCGCGACATCAGCGCGCTCTACGGCTCAGGGTCTGCGCCGTCGGCCGAGATCGAAGCGCTGCTGAGCCATCTGCATCGGCTGGGGGAAGAGATGCCCGGATCGACGGGCCAGACTTCGTCCGGGGCAACACAGCGTGAAAGATGAGGAGCATGTTCGAACTGGAAGACGCCGTCAGCCGGGACGGCCTCGGCCGTCTCCCGCACGGCCGGGACCGGCTCGAGCAATGCCTTGACCGGTTGGCGCGCTTCCGGCGCGAACACCAGTTCTTCTTGCACAGCAAGGAGAACGTTACGCGACACACGTAATGCCGTGGCCGCGTGCGGCGTTCAGATCGTGTGGTGCCGCACCAGGCGGCGCCAGCGAAGCGCACACGAGCCGGCCAGCTTCGAGTTCTGGTCGACACCTGTTCTACCTGGAACCTCGCCATCGACCACCGGTCCTGCCATACCCGTTTCACCTGCGAGCTCGGCTTGGAGTTCAATCTGCGGCAACTGAGCGCAGGAGGTCGCCCAGCTCTTGCTCGCTGGCCAGCCCAGCGGGCCTGCTTGCGGGAGGAACACACCTGCCCGCTGTGTCTGGGCGCGGCCCCGACTCGTCCCTGTCGCAAGTACGACAGAGCGGTCGTGCTGATTTCCTCCACATCGCGCCTATCGTGGCTGCTCTGTGTCAAAGGCGGGCGGCCGGCTGCAGAATGCAGCTTCGAGGATGAGGAGTCGGCGCATGGTTTCGGCGCACGAGACGACGTTGCGTGAGCTGCTCGAGGGTGCGAAGCAGTATCGGGTGCCGCTCTATCAACGGACCTACTCGTGGACTGACTCGCAGCTCAAGCGACTGTGGGACGATATCCGCAAGTTGGCCGAGGAGCGTGTCGAGAGCCCGGACCTCACGCATTTCATCGGCTCGCTCGTGCTCGCGCCCAGCCCCACTTATGGGCCTTCGGTATCGGAGTTCCTTGTCGTGGACGGTCAGCAGCGGCTGACCACCCTGTCGATCCTGCTCTGTGCGATCCGCGACCACCGGGCCAAGCACGAGGACCTCGGCCACCGAGACCGGATCGACCAGGAATATCTCATCAACAAGTACAAGCCCGCCCACCGATTGAAGCTCGTTCCCACTCAGGCAGACCGGGCTGCCTACGAGGCGTGCCTGGAGGCGACGCCACAGGCTGGGGGCAGTGACCAGGTGGGCGCGGCGTACCGATTCTTCGCCGCCCAACTTGTCGCCGTCGACGATCCGGACGATCCGCTGGACATCGAACGCATCGAGGATGCCGTCATTTCCGGGATGTCCCTGGTCTCGGTCGTGGCGAAGGCCGGCGACAACGTTTATCGGATCTTCGAGTCGCTCAACAACACCGGCCTGAAGCTCACCCAGGCCGACCTGCTCCGAAATTACCTGTTCATGCGGCTACCGACCCGTGGCGAAGCGGTCTACGACTCGTTGTGGTTCCCCCTGCAGAAGCAGCTGGACTCTGGGGAACTGGAACAGTTGTTCTGGCTCGATCTGGTGCACCGCAACCCCGAGGCGAAGCAGACCGACACCTACGTTGGTCAGCAGGAACGGCTCAACGGCCTGCGCACCGAGACGGAGATCGAGGACGAGGTGCGCAGATTCTGCGGCCTCGGTGCCCTCCTGCGGGCCATCCTGCATCCCGAGGAGGAACAAGACCCGGAAGTGCGGCGACGCCTGACCAGGCTGAACGCGTGGGACACCACCACCGTATTGCCACTGCTGCTGCACCTGCTGGACCGTCGGCAGGAGGGGACCGCGACCTCCGGCCAGATCGCCTCTGCGATGCTCTATGTCGAGAGCTACTTCGTCCGGCGTCTGCTCATCGGCCGGGCCACCGCGAGCATCAACCGGGTGCTGCTGCGCATCGTAACCGACATGCGGAAGGACCTGTCGGTCGACGAGGCGGTACGCGCCTATCTGTCGGTGGGACGAAAGTACTTCGCCACCGACGCCAACCTGCGGGACGCTGTTCGGTCGATCCCGTTCTACCTCAATGGCCGCGCCACCCAGCGCAAGTTGGTGCTGCAATGGCTCGAAGAATCATACGGCAGCAAGGAGCCAGTCTCGCCGACGACGCTGACCATCGAACACGTCATGCCGCAGAGCCCGACCGCCGAGTGGAAGCAGATGCTCGGCGAGGACCTGCGAGGTGAGGAGAGCTTCGCCGAGGTGCATGAGGCACTGGTGCACACCTTGGGTAATCTCACCCTGACCGGCTACAACGCGGAGCTGAGTAATAGCTCTTTCCTGGTGAAGCGGGCCCAACTGGGTAAGAGCGGGATCGCGCTCAGCCGGGAGATCGCCGAGCAGAAGCGTTGGGGTCGCCCCGAGATCCATGCCCGCGCCGATGCCCTCGCAGATCGCATCATCGCCACCTGGCCCGGGCCGACTGAACAGGCAGGCGGCAAGTCGGAGGTGCCCTGGGACATCATGAACACGGCACTCGCCGCGCTGCCCGCCGGCTCCTGGACCGCGTACGGCGACCTCGCCGCGCTCATCGGTAGCCACCCCGTTTCGGTCGGTGCGCGGCTGGCCAACCATCGTGCGCCCAACGCACACCGGGTGCTTCAGGCAGAAGGCGTGGTGGCTCCTAATTTCCGCTGGCTCGATGAGGGCCGAAATGACGATCCACGCGACCTGCTGCGTGACGAGGGCGTGGAATTCGACAAGTATGGTCGGGCCAGCCAGGCCCAGCGCATCGGAGTGGAGGAGCTGGCCCAGCTCGCCGGACTGCCCCAGCAGGACGCGTCAGATCAACTGCTTCGGCCTCGGTCCCGGCGGAACAACTCGCTGGATGACCGCTTCCTTGAGCAGTTGACCGACCTGCAGGACGCGCAGGTCGCGCATGGGACGGTTGCGGTGCTCGAGGCGTGGGTCGGAATGGGTGGTCAGCTCTTCTACGGCACCGGGGGCGAGACGTCATGCTTTCTTATGGCCCGCGACAAGGCCCATCCACTTGGCAACATCTGGCCTTCCACCATTTATCCGAGTGGAAAGTTTGAGATTGTCTTTCAATACCTGACCATCCGAACTCCATTCGACGACATAACACTGCGGGAACAGTTCCGTCAGCGGTTGAACGAGCTGCCGGGCGTGAAGATCGCCGCCGCAAAGCTCGCGCTGCGTCCGGGCTTCTCCCTTGACGTACTCGCGGACGCGGCCGCCCGCGAGACGTTGGTCGAGCACCTCCGATGGTTCTACGCGCAGGCCCTGACGAGTGAAGCGTGATACGCCCGCCGGTGCCTGAGAGGAAAAGAGAAGTGAATCAACCCCTCACCTTGCATGAGATCCTCGCCGTGCTGAATGCCCCGGCTTCGGTCGATGACCTTCGTCGGTACTTCCACTCAGCCGGCGAGTCGGCCTTCACCGGCGGGCAGTTCGATGTGCTCGGCGGGGGCGGGTCCCGTCCCGAGGTCGCGTACGTGGTCACCGCTGAAGACGTGGTCGCGGTCGAGTTGCTCGGCGTGTGCATCCCGGCGAGACAGCGGCTCAACCTGCTGCGGGGCCAACTCGGCCGGGAAGTGACCGCCCAATTGGTCGACATCCCGAATGATGTCGAACTGGGGAACGCGGCGGCGCTGCAGTACATCGTCGATGCTGGTGCTGCGAGCTCCCTGTGGAATCGCCTCTGTGCCGCGGACGGCATCGGTTGGGTGACCGCTGGCAAACTGCTCGCCCGGAAACGGCCGTCGCTCGTGCCGGTTTACGACACCGTCGTCTCCTGCGCCTACGGCACACGGACCGGCTTTTGGCGGTGGCTACACGGCAAGCTCGGCGAAGAGGGCGGAGTCTTGAGGGAGAAGCTCGACACCCTGCGTCGGGACGCCGAGTTGCCGGCCCTGGTCAGTCGGCTGCGGGTGCTCGACGTCGTGTTCTGGATGCGGCACCGAAGCGATCACGTTCCCGGCGACTGCTCTGGGCTACGAACGCCCGACCCCGTGTAGGGACGAGATGCGTGAGATCACGGTCCGGTTCGACTGTCCCGACCACGACGGTGAATGGCGTCCGTAGACTGAGGAATTCGATCCGGTGCGCTGTAACTATGCTGGCTGCGATGCCGTACCGCCTCCCTTCAGGCTCCCGACGGCCGGCGGTGCTTCTCCCAGAGCGCACGGTCTGCGATATCGGGCGTGGTGCCGGGCGGGAAGTCCCGGTAACCCGACCGGGGGTCCCAGGCCGCGACAAGCAGGTCGAGGCCATGCAGGAGAAGCACCGGCCAGGGGCTCACCGCGGTCAACTCGATGAACAAACGTCGTGCCTCGTCACGCTGCACCTCGCCGTCCCGTCGGCTGTAGCCGAGGTCCCACACGAGGCTGTAGCCGTCGATGACGGACTCCTCCTCCGGCTCGTCAAAGGGGTAGCTGTAAGGGTTGGCTGACAACTCGCCGCCGACGACGCCGGGCCGTCCGTCCGAGGCCGGTCGACTGAGGTACACCTTGCCCTCGTCGTCTCGGCTGAACTCCACGTGCATGCGGGCGGCGAGTTCAGCCGCCACACCCTCGGGCGTCAGATTGGTGTGGATGAAGATGTGCTCGAAGGTGGACATGCGCCGTCCGGCTCCTAGGGAAGATCGATGATGCGGCCGTCGCCGAGGATGATGCGTACCGTCGCCGGCATCTGCTGGTCATGAACACGGGCCTGTCCGGCCGCCCGGCCGTAGCCGCGGCGCGCATCCTCCTCCGTCAAACCGACGTTACGACCGTCGAGGACCGCGACCCCGTCGGATCCTGCCTGTTCACCCGCCTCAAGGATATTCCGCCGTACGCTACTGCTGCCTGACCCGACCAGTGTCTTGAACTCGGTGATCACACCGGGATCCTCCGGACCAGTCCGCACCATCGCATCGGGATTCTTCATCTTGTGGGCGTCGTCTATTCGTTCCCTCGGATGGACCATCTCACCGTCGCCGGCGAGACGGTCCGCGATCGCCCGCTCCTTCTTTTCGAAAAGCGCCCGAGGATCGTGCACCCCCGGGTGGAACTCGTCACCGAGCGGGCCGTGGTGTCGGCCCGGATCGAAGTCGGCGGGCCTCGACCCGTGCGGGCCGTCCGGTTTGGCGGATCCGCCACCTGGAACCTCAGGGGAGCGACGACCCAGAAGGCGGCTCAGCGCCTCCTTCAGCTTCTCGATCAGCTCACCCAGCCGCCGTACCTCCGGCATCAGCCGCCGCAGGCTCGCCAGCAACCCCCGCAACAACCGCCCGATCCGCGCCGCCCACGACGCCACTGTCGTGGTCACCTGCTCGACCACCAGCGGCGTCGCCAGCCCGGCCGTGGCGACCAGTTCGGTCGCGTACACGATCAGGCGGGACACGCAGGCGGCGATGGCGTCGCGGACCAGCAGCCGCACGGCCGCGACCAGGCCGGCGGCGCCCTCGGTGATCGCCGCCATCGCCTCGGCGGCCTGTGCGAGCCCGGTGATGGCCTGCTGCTGCTCGCCCGCCCAGCGGCGGTAGCCGGTGGAGGCGGCGCCGGTCCAGCCGGTTACCTCGGTGCGTACGGCGTGGGTCAGCTCGGCGGCGTCCGCGCGCAGTGACGCGGCGACGTTGCGCCAGGTCTGCGCGTGTGCGGTGATCTCGGCGGGGTCGCCGGCCAGCCAGTCCAGAGCCTCGCTGAGTGGCTTGACGTGTTCGATGAGCCAGGCGATGCCGTACTGGAGGAGGGCCCCGGCCGGGTCGGAGACGAGCGCGAGCGCGTCGAGGCCGGCGCTGACCACGCCGAGGCTGCTGTCGATCCAGCTGCCGGTGCGTACGCCCTGGGCGATGAGTTCGATGTCCTCGCAGATCCACACGCCCGCCCAGGGGCTCGGTGCGGTGTCCGCCGTGGCGGCGACCAGCGGGTTCGTGCTCACCTCTGCTGCCGCACCCGGTCGAGCAGGTGCGCGGCGCGGGCGTCCGAGGCGCGGTAGCGCTCGGCGCTCGTCCGTACCCTGTCGGCGGTGTCCCGGACCGAGGCGGCGGCGGTGCCGATGCCGTCGGTCAGGGTCCGTTGGAGGCCGTCGAGCAGGACCGGCATGATCGCGCAGAGCTGTCCGTACGCGTCGGCGCTGAGCATGACGTGCTGTCCGGCCTGGCGCGCGGTGTCGATGCTGTCGGCGTGGCGGCCGAGGTGGGCGGCGTGCGCGGTCAGGTCGTCCGGGTCGACCCGGAGGCCGTCACCGGGCTGCATCCGGCGGGCCCGGATCGGGGCCGAGCCGTCGCCGGTGCGACTCGACTATTGCCGTCGCGGCCGGGTCGTCCGCGCCGAGCATTTCGGTGGTCGCCTCGACGAGCTGCCGCAGCAGGTCCGCCCGCGCATCCCGGGTGACCGTCAGGATCTGCCGGGCGGTGTGTACGGCGGAGTGCTGCCGGACACGCTCGTCCAGTCGTACGTCGGTGGGCAGCCCGGACGCGTCGACGGTGACCTCGACCAGCCCGTCGGCGCTGCGGGCGATGCCGGTCAACGCCTGTGTGCGGGCGGACAGCTCGCGGGCGCGCGCCCCCCGGTCGGCCAGCGACGACTCCCACTCGTCCAGCCGGCGTGCCGCCGCGTCCAGCGCGGCCTCGTCCGCCCACATCACGACCCTCCCCGGAGGACTTCGACAGCGCCACGCTACCAACCGATCGCGGTGCGTGTATGCCCCGTCGAGGCTACGGAGCGGGTCAGCCCTGCAGCCGCCGCGCCCAGTACACCTGACCGTCAGGTCCCATGTAGACGAGCGCCAACAGCAGGTCCGGCAAGGACACCGGCGCGGTGGCGATCGGGTGCACCCGCTGGTCACCGTCGTAGGCCACCGGCGCCTGGTACGCCCGCCCGAGCGCGGCCTGCGCCCCGTCGTAGCCGACGAACTCCAGCGACGAGCGGAGATGGAGCGCCTCCGGCCCGTACGGCGGGTGCTGGTGCCACCAGCGCCAGCCACCGGCGGCTGCCACGGCCAGGACCAGCACCGCCACCGTCGAAGCCGCCCGCCGCCACGTCACGGTCCTCAGTGAACCACTCCGCCGCCGCCCCTGCGGGCCAGCCCGGCGATGGCTGCCACCGACCGGTCCACGTCCGCCTCCGTCGTGGTCGCGTTCGACACCGAGATCCGCATCAGCCGCCGTCCCCGCCAGGTCGTCCCGCCCACCCAGCACGTCCCGTCGGCCTGCGCCGCGGCCACCACCCGGTCGGTGCGCGCGTCGTCGCCGAACCCGACGAGCACCTGGTTGAGCACCACGTCGTTGACCACCTCGAACCCGGCTGCGGTGAGCCCGTCGGCGAACCGCCGGGCCAGCGCGCAGCATCGCTCCACGAGCGCGGCGACGCCGTCGCGGCCCAGCTCCCGGAGGCCGGCCCAGACCGCGAAGCCACGGGCGCGGCGGGAGGACTCCGCGGTCAGGTCCGCGCCCGCCGGCACACCACCGGAACCCACGAGGTACGCGGCCGCGTACGACATGGCCGCCGCGTGCGCGTCGGGCCGGGCGCAGAACGCGAACGCCGTGTCGTACGGCAGGTTGAGCCACTTGTGGCCGTCGCAGGCCCACGAGTCGGCGTTTTCCAGCCCGTCCACCAGGTGCCGGGTCGACGGGCTCGCCGCCGCCCACAGCCCGAACGCGCCGTCCACGTGCGCCCAGCCGCCGTGCCGGTGGACCAGGTCGCAGGCGCGGCGCAGCTCGTCGCACGCGCCGGTGTTCACGTTGCCCGCCTGAAGACAGACGATCGTCGGTCCGGGACCGGCGTCGCGCAGCGCCGCCGCGAGCGCGTCCGGGTCGACAGCGCCCTGCGGGCCGGCCGGTACCGCCCGCAGCGCGTCGG
This sequence comes from Micromonospora sp. NPDC049151, assembly GCF_040648395.1. Classification (NCBI taxonomy): domain Bacteria; kingdom Bacillati; phylum Actinomycetota; class Actinomycetes; order Micromonosporales; family Micromonosporaceae; genus Micromonospora; species Micromonospora sp. NPDC049151. The sequence goes on along the minus strand of NZ_JBEZDP010000019.1, from coordinate 101,579 downwards.
TGCCGAGACCGAGCAGGCGCAGTGACCTGTCGATGGTGGCGTGCCGCTCCGCGCCCGCGAACACGCGTACCTCGGGCGCGCCGGACAGGCCGCGTCGTTCCACGTCCCAGCCGGCGTCGGCGAGCACCTGGTGGCGGGCGGCGGCGAGCCCGGCGGTGTTGGCGGCCTGCCCGCCGGTGACGAACCCGACCGACGCGGTGGCCGGGATGCCGAGCAGGTCCTTGAGCCAGGTCCCGGCGGCCGCTTCGGCGGCCACCGCGGCGGGGGAGGTGACCGCGTTGAACGCGACCTGGTCCCACCCGGCGGCCAGCATGTCGGCGGCGGTGGCGGCCGGGGAGGCGCCGCCGACGACGAAGCCGAAGTAGCGCGGCCCGGCGGTGGCCACGAGCCCCGGTTCGGCGGCGGCCACCAGGTCGGCGAGGACCCGTCCGGGCGGGGTGGGCGCGTCCGGCAGCGGCCCGGCGAACGCCTCGTTCAGCGCGGCCTGGTCGACGGGTACGCCGACCGGCCGGTCCGGCAGCGACAGCCGGTAGTCGGCCGCGTGGTCGGCGGCGCGCCGGAACAGGTGCCTCAGCTCGTCCATCGCCGCACCCTAGCCGCAGCCACCCGGAGGTGGGGCCTGTGCGGGCTGTCCGGGCGCACGTGGAGTGAGTGCTGAGTGACGTCCGTGACCGCTGGCTCACCCATCGTTCCTGCGCTTGTGTGGATTGCAGAAAACCGTTTGTGGCTTTCCCACTGAGAGGTGGAACCCGGAGGACCGATGATTCTGAGAAGACTGCTTGACAGCGCATCCGCCCGTCTCGCCCGCCAGAGTTCCGATCTGCTTCAGCTCGTCGTCCTGACGGGTACGGCGCTCGTGGCGATGTTCGGCATCGGACGTGCGTGGATGGTGGCGCTGCACCTCCCGTCGTGGACGCTCGCCACCCCGCTGGTGCTGCTGGCCGTTGCAGCCATGGTCGTTTACTACGTCCGGTGTGTTCACCACCCGGCTGACTTCGTCATCGAGGAACTCGACGGATCGTTGGTCGTCACCAGGGTCGAGGGTGAGGATGGCCGCCATCATCACCGATACGCCTACACGCGACAGCAACGTGTCCGGGCCACCCGGCAGATCCGTCTCGTAGGCATCCGTTCCCACTGGAGCGGACAGACTCGGGTGATCGAGGGGGCGACGTCGCTGTTTCCCGAACATCGGCTTCTCGACGGCGCAGTGGCCGAGGAGGACGGGCGCGTCTACCGGTGGTTGTATCTGCTCGGTCCGCTTGCCCGCGGTCGTCGCGTCAACGTCGGAATCAGACAGGTGTTTGAGGATGTCTACGCCCCTATGAAGCCCTATTACCGCGAGAGCTGCGAGGAACGGCGGGTGGGAAAACTGTCGGTACGTGTCCAGTTCGATCGGGCGGATTCGCCAGCCGAGGCGTGGCAGGTCGTGTGGCGGAGGACGCGGTCGGGATCGAGCCGCCAGGAGATCGCCCGTACCCGCTGCCAGCCGAGCGGTAACCACCTGGCGGGGAAGGTGGTCTATGAGATGACCTTTCAGCGTCCGGACCGCGAATGCGCGTACGGCATCTGGTGGCGGTGGCCCGAGCCGCCGACCCGCCGGCGCCCGGGTTCGGCATCCGCCGGTGCTACGACCGAGCCCGAGCACGACATCAGCCCGGATTCCCCGGCCGGACGGCGGTGATCCTACCCGGGAATCCGGAGGATCGACCTGATCATCTCTCCAGATGCCGGTCTACGAAACCGCCGCGGTCAGGGTGGCAGCCGAGACGGTCGCCGCCGCCCTGACCGTCCTGTGCGGACGTCCGGCCTGTCTCGTCGACGCGGGGGAGAGCCTCCGCGTGATCACCGGTGAGCTCGCGACCGTTCTGGCCGACGAGATGAGCATGGACGATTGGGACGAGGCGGTCCCGCCGTGCCCGGGTCACGGTCATCCCCGCCGGCTGGTCCGGCGGGGCGATTCGGTGGTGTGGCAGTGTCCCCGGGACCAGGCCCACGCGCCGGTGCTCCTCATCGACTGCGGCCGGTGAGCAGCCCGGTCAGCCGCCGCCGAGGGCGGCGTCGAGCCGGTCCAGGTGTGCGGCCACCGGCCCGGCGGTGAGCAGCCCGCTGCCCGCCCCGGCTACCTCGCCCGCCGCCGGGGCGAGCGAGGACCGCGCCCGGAGCATCGCGTCCCGGTCGTCCAGCGCGACGGCGGCCCGCGCGGTCAGGCACCACAGCGCCTCCATGAGCAGGTCACGCGGCGGTGCCGGGGTGCGGCGCAGCGCGGCGGCGGCCTCGTCGCGGCGGCCGCCGGCGAGCAGCTCCAGCGGGCGCGCCCAGGGCGCGTACGGCCCCCAGTCCGTGTCGGCGGGATAGTCGGCCGGCAGGTCGTGCCACACCCGCAGGCAGAGCAGCGCCAGCGGCGTCAGCCCGTGTTCGACACCGGGCATGCCGCAGCCGGCCAGCGCGGTCGCCCACGACCGGTACGCCGCCTCCGCCTCCGGGTACGCGGCACCGGTGGCGGCGGTCCGCATGGCCCGGTAGCCGCCGGTGAACACGCCGACGAGTGGGCTTTCGTGCCGGGCGGCGAGCCGGTCCGCCGCCTCGGCGTGTGCGTCGGCGGCGGTGAAGTCGGCGAGCGCGCTCCGCGCCTGCACCCGGATCAGGTGTCCGAGGATCTCCACCGTGGCCAGGCCTTGCCGGGCGGCGAGCGTGACCAGTTCCGCGCCGATCGAGTCCCGCCGCGCGGCCAGCCCGGCCCGCTGGAACGTCTGCATCCACACGCCGTTGAGGGCCTGGGCCAGCAGCGCCGGGTCGGCCACCCGCCGCGCGATCGCCTCCGCCTCCCGCGCGGCCTCGGCGGGGCGCGGCGACGCCGTACCGCGCGACTCGATCGCGACGGTGGCCAGCAGCCGGGCGCGCGTCGCCTCCGGCGCGTCCGGAACCAGCCCGGCCAGGGCCCGCTCCGCCGCCGCGACGACCCGGGTCGCCTGCGCCGGGTCGTCCGAGCGGGTCCAGATCGCCGGTACGTCGTACCCGCCGATCACCCGCGCGGTGAACTCCGGGTCGCCGAGTTGCTCGGCCGCGCTGATAGCCGCCTCGCGCTGGTCCCGGGCCGCCTCCAAGCCGCCCGGCCCGGTCACCGCGAGGCTGCGCAGCATTCCGACTGTCGACTCCAGCCGGGCCCGCGCGCCGGGCACCACACTGCGCTCGTACGCCGCCGCCGTCTCGGCCCAGACGCGCGCCGGGCCGGTCGGTTCGGGTTCGGCCTGGCGCAGCAGGTCCGTCTCCAGGCGCCGCAGTCGCGGTCCGGGGTCCAGGCCGAGTTGGTCGCGCAGCAGTTCCCGGGCGCGGCGCAGCACGGCGAGCGCGTCGGCCTGCCGCCCGGCGCGGTAGAGCGCCGACGCCAGCAGCGCCCAGCCGTCCTCCCGCCACGGGTACTGCGCGACGTGGGCGTCGAGATCGGGCACGGCGTCGGCGGCCCGGTCCAGCGCCAGCAGCGCCTCGGCCCGCCGCTCGACGGCGGTGAGCCGGATCTGGTCGAGCCGGGTCCGTTCGGCGTGCGCCCACGGCTGGTCGAAGTCGGCGTACGCAGGCCCGCGCCACCAGCCCAGCGCCTCGTCGAGCCGGTCCAGGGCGGCCCGGGGCAGCGCGTCCGCGACAGCGGTGACTGTGTCCTCGAACCGCCAGGCGTCGACGCTCTCCGGTTCGGCGCGCAGCGCGTACCCCGGTCCCTCGGTGACCAGCAGCCGGGCGGGCTCGCGGGGCGGACGGTGCGGTTCCAGGCGGCGGCGTAGCGCCGCGACGAACGTGCGGACCGCGCCCACCGCGCCGGCCGGCGGGTCGTCCCACAGGTCGTCGACGATCTGCCCGACCGGCACGGTCCGGCCCCGGGCGGCGACCAGCCGGGCCAGCACGGCCCGGTGCCGGGGCCCCTTCAGGTCGACCGGCACACCCGCGTCGTCCCAGGCCGTGACCGGACCCAGCACACCGAAACCGACAGGCACCGACCCCTCCTCGACCCGCTGGTCACCGTATCGCGCTCATCGGTTGCTCATCCGGCGCCGCCACGCTGGACCGGTACGACGAGACGAAAGAGGGATCATGATGAGCACCACCATCGCGGGATTCGACTACCAGCGCGTTCCGGTCGCCGAGGGTGTGACGCTGAACGTGGCGGTGGGCGGCGTGGGCAGCCCGGTCGTGCTGCTGCACGGCTTCCCGCAGACGCATCTGATGTGGCGGCACGTCGCCGCCGACCTGGTCGGCGAGCACACGGTGATCTGCCCGGACCTGCGCGGCTACGGCGCCAGCGACAAGCCGGCCGCGCTCACCGAGGACACGTACGCCAAGCGGACCATGGCCGCCGACGTGGTGGCGCTGGCCCGCGCGCTCGGACACGAGCGGTTCGCGCTCGCCGGGCACGACCGGGGCGCGCTGGTGGCGGTCCGGGCCGGCCTGGACCACCCGGACGCGGTCACCCACCTGGCGTCGCTTGACGTGCTGCCCACCCTCGACATGTGGGACGTGCTGCACGGCGCGTCCGCCTCGGTGGCGTTCCACCTCTACCTGATGGCGCAGCCGCCCGGCCTGCCCGAGACGATGATCGCGGCCAGCGCCGACGCGTTCTTCGGGCACTTCCTGGACGCCTGGGCCGGTGACCCGGCGGCCATGCCGTCGGAGGTGCGCGCCGAGTACCTGCGGGCCTCCCGGGAGGCGGTCGACTCGATCGTCGCCGACTACCGGGCGTCGGCCGGGATCGACGTGGCGCACGACCGGGCGGACCGGGACGCCGGGCGGCGGCTGACCATGCCGGTCACCGTCATCCAGCAGGACTGGGGCGCCGCGCTGGGCTACGACGCGGCAGCCGTGTGGCGGGCCTGGGCCCCGGACCTGGAGCACCGCACCACCACTGCCGGGCACTTCATGGCAGAGGAGGCGCCGGGCGAGATCGCCGGAGCGCTGCGCGCGCTGCTGAAGCGCTAGCCGGGCCGGACTTCGTTGGCGAACGCCTTACCGTACGTTGTACGTTAGTGGCCGTCGTCAACGGAGGGGGCACAGACGTGGAACACGCGATCCTCGCGGAGGGCCTGCGCAAGCGGTACGGGGACACCACCGCGCTGGACGGGTTCGACCTGCGGGTGCCGGCGGGCACCGTGTGTGGGCTGCTCGGGCCGAACGGCGCCGGCAAGACCACTGCCGTCCGCATCCTGGCCACGCTGCTGCGCTTCGACGCCGGGCGGGCCGAGGTCGCCGGCTACGACGTGGCCGGCCAGGCCGATCGGGTACGCCACCGCATCGGCCTGGTCGGCCAGCACCCGGCGGTGGACGAGGCGCTGAGCGGGCGGGAGAACCTTGTCCTCTTCGGCCGCCTGTTCCACCTGGACCGGGCCGGGGCGAGGCGACGCGCCGGCGAACTGCTCGACCGGTTCGGGCTCGCCGACGCCGGTGACCGGCCGGTGCGCACGTACTCCGGTGGCATGCGCCGCCGCCTCGACCTGGCCGCCGGGATGATCCTCGCGCCCTCGGTGCTGTTCCTCGACGAGCCGACCACGGCGCTCGACCCGCGCGGGCGCAACGAGGTGTGGGAGGCGGTACGCGACCTGGTCCGCGACGGCACCACGGTGCTGCTGACCACGCAGTACCTGGACGAGGCCGACCAGCTCGCCGACCGCGTCTGCGTGCTGGACGCCGGGCGGGTGATCGCCGAGGGTACCCCTGACGCGCTCAAGTCCCGCCTCGGCGGCGACCGGATCGAGCTGGTCGTCCGCGACGCCGCCGACCTGGCCGCCGCCGCCGGGCGGCTGCGCGCCGTCGCCGTCGCCGAACCGGCAGTCGACAGGGACCGGCGGGCGGTGAGCGCCCAGGTCGGCGACCGGGCGGGCGCGCTGACCGAGGTGCTGCGCGCGCTCGACACCGACGGCGTGGGCGTGGCCGACATTGCGTTGCGCCGGCCCACACTGGACGAGGTGTTCCTCCAGCTCACCGACGGGCCGGCCGCCGGCCGGACCGGCGTGGAGGTGACCGCGTGACCGCCACAGTGACCCCGGCCCGGCGCGCGTCGCTGGCCGGTGACGGCCTGACGCTGACCGGGCGCGCGCTGGCGCACTGGCGGCGCGAGCCCGGCCCGCTGATCGGCTCGCTGGGCTTCGACATCCTGATGGTGCTGATGTTCGCCTACCTGTTCGGCGGCGCGCTCCAGGTGCCCGGCGGCGGCGACTACCGGGAGTTCCTGATGCCCGGCATGTTCGCCATGACGATGGTCTTCGGCATCAGCATGACCACCATGGCGGTCTCGGCGGACCTGGAGCGCGGCGTCACCGACCGGCTGCGGTCCATGCCGGTGTCCCGGCTGGCGCCGCTGCTCGGCCGCGCGGTCGCCGACCTGATGTTCGCGGTGGTGACGCTCGCCGTCATGCTGCTCGCCGGCCTGGCCGTCGGGTGGCGGGCGCGCGGCGACGCCGGCGACACGTTCGCCGCGCTCGGGCTGATCCTGCTGCTGCGGTTCGCGCTGGTCTGGGTGGGCGTCTTCCTCGGCCTGACGGTGAAGGGGCAGAGCGCCGTCACCGCCGTGCAGACGCTGGAGTTCCCGCTGGGCTTCCTGTCCAGCGCGTTCGTGGCGCCGTCCACGATGCCCGCGTGGCTGGGCGCGGTAGCCGAGTGGAACCCGCTGTCCGCGACAGTGGGGGCCACCCGGGAGCTGTTCGGCAACCCCGGGTGGGGCGGCGACTCGTGGGTGGCCGCGCACCACCCGCTGCTGGCGGTGCTCTGGCCGCTGGCGCTGGTCGCGGTGTTCCTGCCGCTGTCGCTGCGCCGCTACCGGGCGCTGAGCCGCTGAGCCGAACCCGGGGGCGGTGTGCGCCGCCCCCGGGCACGGGTCACGGCCCGGTCAGCACGACCAGCTCGCCGGTGGCCCGGGTCATCGCGACGTACCTGTCCACCGCGCCGGAGACCCCGTCGCCGAACGACTCCGGGGCGACAAGCACCACCAGGTCGAACTCCAGCCCCTTGGCCAGCACCGGGCTCAGCGAGCGGACCCGGTCCGAGGCCGGGAACGCCGGGTCGCCGATGACGCACGCGACGCCCTCGCTGTGGGCGTCGAGCCAGCCGTCCACCACCGCGCGCAACTCCGCGCGGTCGCCGTACCGCACCGGTGCGCCGTCGCGGATGGACGTGGGCACGTTGGCGTCCGGCAGCACGGCCCGGATCACCGGCTCGGCGGCCGCCATCACCTGCGCCGGCGTGCGGTAGTTGACTGACAGCGTCGCCACCGCGACGTGGTCGAACCCGGCCCGCGCCAGCCGCCGCTGCCACGACTCGGTGAACCCGTGCCGGGCCTGCGCCCGGTCGCCGACCACCGTGAAGCTGCGCGACGGGCAGCGGGCCAGCAGCATCTGCCACTGCGCGTCGGTCAGCTCCTGCGCCTCGTCCACCACGACGTGCGCGAACGGCCCGGCGAGCAGGTCCGGGTCGGCAGCGCTCAGCGCGCTGGAGTCGACCAGGCTGGTGCGCATGTCCTCGCCGTACAGCATGGTCATCAGACCCTCGCCGTCGTCGTAGGCGTGCGACGCGATCAGCGCGTCGACCACCGTGTCCATCTGCGCGCGCTGCGCGGCCAGCACCGCCTCGTCGCGCCGCCGCCGCAGGGACGCCTCCGGGTCGCCGACGCGGCGCCGGGCCGCGTCCAGCCACGGCAGGTCCGCCACCGTCCAGGCCCGGGGGTCGGCCCGCCGCAGGGTACGGATCTCCTCCACGCCCAGCCCGGGGGCGCACCGGCGCAGGTAGGCCGGCACCGACCACAGGTCGGCCACCACGTCGAGCGGGTCGAGCAGCGGCCACGCCCGGCCGAACGCGGTGACCAGCTCCCGGTCGCGCGCCAGCGACCGGCGGACCGTCTCCTCCGGCTCGTCGCCGCGGTACTTCTCCACCAGGATCGTGAGCAGTTCCTCCCACACGTCGTCGCGGGCCTCGTTGTGCGGGACGCCCGGTCCGGCCGCCTCGAACGCCGTCACCCAGTCGTCGGCGGTAAGCCGCAGCTCGTCGTCCCCGACACCGACAGTCATCCCGGTGGCGGGCGGCTCCTCGTAGAACCGGACCGCGGCGTCGACCGTCCGCACCGGATCCGCCGACGCCTTCAGCCGGGCCACCTCGGGTTCGATCTCCGGCATCGCCGCCGCGCCCTCGGGCACCAGGTCGGCCAGGGTGCAGATCTGCACGTCCTCCTCACCGAGGCTGGGCAGCACGTCGGACACGTAGTTCAGGTACGGCTGGTGCGGCCCGACGACGAGCACCCCGCCCCGGCGCTCGCCCAGCCTCGGGTCGGCGTGCAGCAGGTACGCGGTGCGGTGCAGCGCCACCACCGTCTTGCCGGTGCCGGGACCGCCGTCGACCACAAGCGCGCCCCGCGACCCGGCCCGGATGATCGCGTCCTGGTCGGCCTGGATGGTGCCGAGCACGTCGCGCATCCGGGCCGACCGGGTCGCGCCCAGGCTGGCGATGAACGCCGACTGGTCGTCCAGCGCGGCGTGCCCGGCCAGGGCGTCGGCGGTGAACACCTCGTCCCAGTAGTCGGTGATCCGGCCCGCGCTCCACCGGTAGCGGCGGCGGCTGGCCAGGCCCATCGGATCGGCGTGGGTGGCGCCGAAGAACGGCTCGGCGGCGGGGGAGCGCCAGTCCAGCAGCAGCCGGCCGCCCGCGCCGTCGGTCAGGCCGAGCCGGCCCACGTACACCGGTTCGGCACCGTCCGCGCCGACCATCCGGCCCAGGCACAGGTCCAGGCCGTAACGGCGCAGCGTACGCAGGCGCGCGCTCAGCCGCCGGACCTCCTGGTCCCGGTCCACCGCCTGCCGGCCCCGCCCGCCCGCGGCCCGGCGTGTCTCGTCGAGCCGGTCGGTCAGGTCGGCGATCGAGCGGCGCAGGCTGTCCGCGATGGCGGCGAAGTGCCGCTCGTCGGCGGCGATCAGTTTCGGGTCGGCCTTCGCCGACAGACGATCGGGAAGATCGAAAACGCTGGTGGCAGGCAGGTTCAACTCGTCTCCGATCACGGGCACGGCCGGGCCTCCGCTCTTCGCGGCTCCGGCCGAATACCTCGGCAATGGGGTTACGGGCGGCAATTCTGCGCCATTACCCGGGCCTTGCGGCAAGACCGGGGGTGCGCTATATGTTGGTAGTGGCGGGAGAACCCGCCATTCTTTTTGCGCGAACAATTCTCGTACCCATTCCGGGTGTCCCGCCGCCCGCCGGTGACCGGCGTGGTCGGTAGGATGACGGCACCATGTCGAAGGAGCGCCGGCGCAAGGCCGATCCCGCCCGCAGCCTGGCCCTTCTCTGGCGCACCCGGGAGCCGGCCAGCCGGGGCGCCGGTCCCTCCCTCAGCGTCGACCGGATCGTGCGCACGGCCGTCGAGATCGCCGACGCCGAGGGCATCGACGCGCTCACCATGCGCCGGGTCAGTGAGGCGCTCGGCGTCGGCACCATGTCCGTCTACACGTACGTGCCCGGTAAGGCGGAACTGCTCGACGTCATGGTGGACACCGTCCTCGGTGACCTCCCGCGCCCGGCCGACGTGCCGGGTGGGTGGCGCGGCCGGCTGGAACGCATCGCCCGGGACAACCTGGCGCTCTACCGGGCCCATCCGTGGCTGCTGCGCGCCGAGACCACCCGGCCGGTGCTCGGCCCGAACGTGCTCGCCAAGTACGACTACGAGCTGCACGCCGTCGCGGACATCGGGCTCGACGACGTGGAGATGGACGCGGTGCTCACGCTCGTGCTGGGGCACGTCAAGAGCGCGGCCCGGGCCGCCCTGGACGTGGCCGAGCTGGAACGTGAGACCGGGATGACCGACGACCAGTGGTGGCAGACGCACGGGCCGTGGCTGGAGAAGTTCATGACCGCCGGCAGCTTCCCGCTCGCCGCGCGGGTCGGCACCGCCGCCGGCATGGCGCACGGCGCCGCGTACGGGCCGGACCACGCCTTCGAGTTCGGTCTCCAGCGGGTGCTCGACGGCATCTCGGTGGTGGTCGCCGAGCGTGCCGGTGACGGGACGGCGCCCGGGACGACCTCGTAGTCCGGCTGTTCACGTCGGAAATCGCCGTCGCTATCGTGGCCGCGTGATCACCTGCGTCGTGCACTACACGATCGACCCCGCACAGATCGAGGCGTTCGAGCGCTTCGCCCGTGCCTGGATGCGGCTGGTGGCACGGCACGGCGGTGTGCACCACGGCTACTTCCTGCCCGCCGAGGGCGCCAGCGACCGGGCCGAGGCGCTTTTCAGCTTCGAGAGCCTGGCGGCGTACGAGCGGTACCGGGCCCGGTTCGGAGTGGACCCCGAGTTCGTCGCCGCCGACCGGATCCGCGACGAGTCGGGCTGCGTCCTGCGGTACGAGCGCACGTTCATGCGCCCGCTCCTGCCCGGCGACTGATCCCCCGGCCGGGCGGCTACCGAGCCGGGTGCGGGCTCTCGGCCGCGGCGGCGTACCGGCGGGCCAGGTGGGCGAACGCCGCCCGCAGCTCGGGCGGCCCGACCACCTCGATGTCGGCGTCGTAACGGCCGAGCACGGCGGCCAGCCCGGCCCACGACCAGCCGCCCAGGACCAGGCGGCAGCGGTCCGGTCCCAGCTCCTCGACGATGCCGTCGCGGGTCCACGCGGACACCGTCCGGGCGGGCAGGTCGAGGGTCACCTCGCCCCGGCAGGGCCAGTCACCGGGCCCGGTGGCGCCCTTGAACCGCCCGGTGACGTACGCGGCGACGTCCCCGCCGGGTAGCTCGCGCGGCGTGAACCGGGGGCCGGTGGGCGTACGCGGACTGATCCGGTCGACCCGGAACGTGCGCCAGTCGGCCCGGTCGAGGTCCCAGGCGACGAGGTACCAGCGTCCGCCCCAGGTGACCAGGTGGTGCGGCTGCACCCGGCGCGGCGGCGCATCCGGTGTGCGGGCGGCGGACGTCGACACCGACTCGTAGTCGAAGCGCAGCTCCTCGCGGGCGTGCACGACGGCGCTCAACGTCATCAGCAGACCCGCGTCCACCCGGGACGCGGCGGGCGTGCCGGTCCGTTCCACGGCGATCACCCGCAGCGCGTCCACCCGGTGCCGCAGCCGCGCCGGCATCACCTGCCGCACAGTGGTCAGCGCCCGGGCGGCGGCCTCCTCGATGCCGGTGACACCGGTGGCGGCGGTCTGCAACGCCACGGTGAGCGCGACCGCCTGCTCGTCGTCGAAGAGCAGCGGCGGCAGCGCGGAGCCGGCGCCGAGCCGGTAGCCGCCGTCCGGGCCCTTGGCGCTCTCGATCGGGTAGCCCAGCTCGCGCAGCCGGTCGACGTCGCGCCGCACCGTACGCGGGCTGACCCGCAGCCGTTCGGCCAGCAGCGCGCCCGGCCAGTCCCGCCGGGCCTGGAGCAGGGACAGCAGGGAGAGCAGTCGCGCGGAGGTCGTCGGCACGACACGCATTCTGCCGCGAGAAGAGGACAGAAACTGACCGCTACGCCTGCGAGTGTGGTCTCCGTACCCGATCAGGACCGGAAGGAACAGATGACGATGACCGGCACGACCACGACCTCCACCACCCTCGACGCCGAGCGGGCCGACCTGCTCGCCGAGCTCGCCGACGCCCGGAACATGCTGATCAACACGGTGCGCGGCCTCACCGACGAGCAGGCCGGGCTGCGGCCGACCGCCAGCGCGCTCTGCCTGGGCGGCGTGATCAAACACGTCGCGTCCACCGAGGAGGCGTGGCTGCGGTTCGTGGTCGAGGGCCCGTCGGTGATGTCCTTCGCCCTGCCCGAGGGCGTGACCTGGGAGGACTTCATGTCGGGCAAGGCGCGTGAGCTGCCGGAGTGGGCGATCGAGCGGGGGCGGGACTTCCAGATGCTGCCCGAGGACACGCTGCCGGCCATCCTGGACCGGTACGCCCGCGTCGCCGCCCGTACCGAGGAGGTCGTCGCCGGCGTCGAGGACCTGTCGGCGACGTGGCCGGTGCCGGACGCGCCGTGGAACGAGCCCGGCTCGGTCCGCAGCATCCGGCGCGTGCTGATCCACGTCATCGCCGAGACCACCCAGCACGCCGGGCACGCGGACATCCTGCGCGAGAGCATCGACGGGCAGACCACCACCTGAGCCGCCCCGCAGACCCGTGCCGGGCGGCGGTCAGGCGACCGCCGCCCGGCCCATCCGGGTCACCGCCTCGGTGAGCACCGCCGGGGAGGTGGCGAAGTTGAGCCGCACGAAACCGGCGCCGCCGGATCCGAAGACGTGCCCGGAGCTGAGCGCCACCCGGGCCCGGTCGAGGAACATCCGCGCCGGACCGGCCAGGTCGCTGGCCACTCCCGGCCCGTCGCCCGCCTCGGTGGGTACGCCGAGCGCGCGGCAGTCCAGCCAGGCCAGGTACGTGCCCTCGGGCGGCCGCCACGACACAGCGGGCAGGTGTTGGCTCAGCAGCGACCCGAGCAGCGCCCGGTTCGCGTCCAGGGCGTCGAGCAGCCGGTCCAGCCACGGCCCGCCGGCCCGGAACGCGGCGGTGTGCGCGAGCACCCCGAGGTGGCTGGGGCCGTGGCTGACCTCCTCCGGCATCCGGGCCAGGTCGTCCGCCGCGTCCGGCCCGGCGACCGCCAGCGCCGCCTTGAGCCCGGCCAGGTTCCACGCCTTGGACGCGGACAGCAGCGCGAACGCGTTCTCCGCGCCGGGCACCGTCAGGTACGGGGTGAACCGCGCGCCGGGCAGCGCCAGCGGCGAGTGGATCTCGTCGGCCACCACCCGTACGCCGTGCCGGGCGGCCAGCTCGGCGACGGTGGCCAGCTCGTCGGGGCGGTGCACCACACCGGTCGGGTTGTGCGGGTTGCAGAGCAGGAACGCCGGCCGGTCGCCGAGCGCGCGGGCCCGGCGGAACGCCTCGTCCAGCGCGGCCGGGTCGAGCCGCAGGTCTGCCCCGAGCGGCGCCTCGACCACCCGGCGCCCGGCGTTCGTGACGAACGCGTAGAACGGCGGGTAAACCGGGGGAGTGACCACCACGGCGTCGCCCGGGCCGGTGACCAGGCGCAACACCTCGACCGTACCCATCATCACGTCCGGCACCAGCGAGGTGTGGCCGACCGGGAAGTCGGCCCAGCCCCAGCGCTGCGCGGCGAACCCGCCGACCGCCTCGGCGTACCCGGTGCCGAACGCGTAGCCGGTGTCGCCCAGCTCGACCGCCCGGCGCAGCGCCTCGGCCACCGGCGGCGCCAGCGGCACGTCCTGCTCGGCCACCCACAGCGGCAGCACGTCCGGCGGGTAGAGCCGCCACTTCACGCTCGTGCGCTGCCGCAGCTGGTCGAGCGTGAGCTGGGTGAGCGGGTTGCCCTCGTCGGCGGAAACCGTCATGCGGCCCACCCTAGGTGGCACCTACCATCGGCCGATGGCCCACCCGGCGTACCCGCTGCGCACGTCCCGGCTGCTGCTGCGCCCGGTGACGCTCGGCGACCTCGACGACGTGCACGCCTGGCAGCGCCGGCCGGACGTGGTCCGCTGGATGGCCGGCGCCGCGCCGCGTACCCGAGCGGGGTCGAGGTCGTCGGTGACCGCGATGGCCGGCGAGGACGCGCTGCGCGCGGAGGGCGACTGCCTGACGCTCGCCGTGGTCGGCGGCGAGCGGGTCGTCGGCGCGGTGGAGCTGGTCTGGCGCAGCCGCGCCGACCGCACCGCCGAGCTGGGGTACGTGTTCCACCCCGACCACGGCGGCCGTGGCCTGGCCACCGAGGCGGCCGGCGCACTGCTGGACTGGGGTTTCGGCGAGTTCGGGCTGCACCGGGTCATCGCCCGCTGCCACGCGGACAACGAGCCCTCGGCACGTCTGATGGCCCGGCTCGGCATGCGGCGGGAGGCGCGGCACGTGCGCAGCTACCGGTTCCGGGGCGGCTGGGCCGACCAGCTCGTCTACGCGATCCTGGCCGACGAGTGGCGGTCCCGCTGAGCCGGGTCAGGAGACGGCGACCGGATCGCCGACGTGGATCTCGCCGGTGAGCCGCATCACCGCACCCTAGCCGATCTTGGGGGTGGCGCGGTCGATGATCGCGGCGAGGTCCAGCCCGCCCGGCAGCGTCCCGTACGCCTGCCCGTGGTCTCCGTCGAGCCGGGACGCGCAGAACGCGTCGGCGACCGCCGGGTGGCCGTGACGCACCAGCAACGCGCCCTGGAGGACCAGCGCCAGCCGCTCCACCACCCGCCGGGCGCGCAGCTCCAGGTCGCTGTGGTCGGCCAGTTCGTCGCGGACCCGGCGCACCGCGGCGTCCAGCCGGGCGTCCGCGCCGGCCGCGGCGGCCACCTCCGCCTCGTACGCGGCGAGCACCTGCGGTTCCCGGGTCAGGGCGCGCAGCACGTCCAGCGCGGCGACGTTGCCGGAGCCCTCCCAGATCGAGTTCAGCGGCGACTCGCGGAACAGCCGCGGCATGCCGGACTCCTCCACGTAGCCGTTGCCGCCCAGGCACTCCAGCGCCTCGGCGGCGTGCCCCGGCCAGCGCTTGCAGACCCAGTACTTGCCGACGGCCAGGGCGAGGCGCTTGAACGCGGTCTCGCCGTCGTCGCCGCGCGCCGACCTGTCGGTCGCGCCGGCCAGCCGGACCATCAGGACGGTGGCCGCCTCCGACTCCACCGCCAGGTCGGCGAGCACGTTGCGCATCAGCGGCTGGTCGGCCAGGTAGCCGCCGAACGCCCGCCGGTGGGTGGCGTGGTGCACGGCGGTGGTGACGCCGTGGCGCATCCCGGCCGCCGCGCCGATCACGCAGTCGAGGCGGGTCAGGTTGACCATGTCGATGATGGTGCGCACGCCCCGGCCCTCGTCGCCGACGCGCCACGCCACCGCGTGCTCGTACTCGACCTCGGCGGAGGCGTTGGAGCGGTTGCCGAGCTTGTCCTTGAGCCGCATCAGCCGCATCGGGTTGCGGGTGCCGTCGGGCAGCACCCGGGGGACCAGGAAACAGGTGAGGCCACCGGGCGCCTGGGCGAGGGTGAGGAACAGGTCGCACATCGGCGCCGAGGTGAACCACTTGTGCCCGACCAGCCGGTAGCCGCCGTCCGGCTCCGGCCGGGCCGTCGTGGTGTTGGCGCGGACGTCCGAGCCGCCCTGCTTCTCCGTCATCGACATGCCGGCGAGCAGGCCGCGCTTGGTCTGCGGCGGGCGCAGCCCGAAGTCGTACTCGCGGGTGGTGAGCAGCGGCTCGTAGCGTGCCGCCAAGTCCGGGCTGTGCCGCAGCGCGGGCACCGCCGCGTAGGTCATCGAGATCGGGCAGCCGTGCCCGGCGTCGGGCCGCCACAGGTAGAAGCCGGCCGCGCGGGCCACGTGCGCGCCCGGCCGGTCGTCGGCCCACGGCGCGGCGTGCAGGCCGTGGCCGACCGCGGTACGCATCAGCTCGTGCCAGGACGGGTGGAACTCCACCTCGTCGATCCGGTGGCCGTACCGGTCGTGGGTGCGCAGCACCGGCGGGTGCTCGTTGGCGAGCCGCCCGTGTTCGGCGGCCTCCTCGCCACCGGCGAGCCGGCCCAGCTCGCGCAGCCCGGGCAGCGCCCAGCCGGCGCCCTCCCGGGTCACGCCGTCGCACAGCGCCGGGTCGTCGGCGGTGTCGTGGCCGACCATCGGGGGGACCTGGTTGACGACCTCGTGTGTGGTCACGGCGGCAACTCCCAGCGCGGTGGCGGATCAGGTCGGGGCCCGGATTGAACCATCGTTCAGTCCGCACCGGCAAGCACCCGCCGACCTGTCAATTTGACTGGTTTCGTTTGACATCATCCGGCTCGGAGATAAGACTCGCCGAAACTTTCTTTTGTCCGGGAAGTGGCTAGGGGGGCCTGTGTCCAGGAAGAAGCTCGGCGTGCTCGGCGCCGCACTCACACTGACAGTCGGCGTCCTGTCCGGATGCACCGGCGGCGAGGCGGTCGACGTCGGCGGCGGGGGGAACGCCGGCGGCGCCGGTGGTGTCCTCAACGCCGCGATCGGCGGCGAGCCGGATCAGCTCGACCCGCACAAGACCTCGGCGTACTACAGCTTCCAGGTGCTGGAGAACGTCTACGACACGCTCGTCGAGCCGGACGCCGACCTGAAGATGGTGCCGTCGCTGGCGACGAAGTGGACCACCAGCGCCGACCAGCTCACCTGGACGTTCACGCTGCGCGAGGGCGTGAAGTTCTCCGACGGCTCGCCGCTGACCTCGGCCGACGTCGTCTACTCCTATGAGCGGATCATCAAGGAGAAGCTGAACAACGCGTACAAGTTCGCCACCGTCAAGTCGGTCACCGGCCCCGATCCGGCCACAGTGGTGGTGACGCTGACCGCGCCCACACCGAACCTGCTGGCGAACCTCGGCGGGTTCAAGGGTGTGGCGATCGTGCAGAAGGCCAACGTGGAGTCGGGCGCGGTGAAGACCGCACCGGTGGGCAGCGGGCCGTTCAAGGTGGCCGGCTACACCTCCGGCGACAGCGTCAAGCTGGTCCGCAACGACGCCTACTGGGGGGACAAGCCGAAGCTGGACGGCGTCACGTTCACCTTCGTCAAGGACCCGACGGTGGCGTTGCAGAACCTGCGCAGCGGCCAGGTGCAGTGGACCGACAACCTGCCGCCGCAGCAGGTGAAGTCGTTGCAGGACGGCGACGACCCGGTGGTGAAGTCGGCGGCCTCCACCGACTACTGGTACGTGGCGCTCAACGAGGCCCGCAAGCCGTTCGACAACCCCGAGGTGCGGCGCGCGATCGGCTACGCGCTGGACCGCGAGGCGATCACCAAGGCCGCGAAGTTCGGCCTGGCGACCGTCAACCAGACCGCTATCCCGAAGGCCAGCGGTTTCTACTTCGACTACGCGCCCTACAACCACGACCCGGCCAAGGCGAAGCAGATGCTCGGCCAGGCCGGCGTGAGCAACCTGACCATGGACCTGATGGTCACCAGCGAGTACCCGGAGACGGTCACCGCCGCCCAGGTCATCGCCGCGCAGCTCAAGGACGTCGGAATCACCGTCAAGATCCGTACGCTGGACTTCGCCCAGTGGCTCGACGAGCAGGCGAAGGGCAACTTCGACGGGTTCATGCTCGGCTGGCTCGGCAACATCGACCCGGACGAGTTCTACTACGCCCAGCACCACAGCGGCGGCACGTTCAACTTCCACAAGTACAAGAACCCGGCGGTGGACAAGCTGTTGGACGACGCCCGTACCCAGACCGACCAGGGCGCCCGCAAGCAGGCGTACGAGCAGGCGGCGAAGCAGATCGTCGACGACGCCAGCTACCTCTACCTCTACAACCCGGACGTGGTGCAGGGCTGGTCGAAGAAGGTCTCCGGCTACGACGTGCGCACCGATCGGGCGATCCGGTTCCGGTCGGTCGCCCTGGCCAAGTGATGGCCCGCTTCGTCCTGCGGCGGGTCCTCCAGTCGGCGATCGTGCTGGTCGGCGTCACGCTTGTGGTGTTCCTGCTGCTGCAACTGGTGCCGGGCGACCCGGTCCGGGTGGCGCTCGGCACCCGGTTCGACCCGCAGACCTACGAGGCGCTGCGGGAGCGCGCCGGGCTCGACCAGCCGCTGCCGGTGCAGTACGTGAGCTACCTCGGCCACGCGCTCACCGGTGACCTGGGGGTCAGCTTCCGCACCGGCCAGCCGGTGAGCCACATCGTGCTGGAGCGGCTGCCCGCCACGCTGTCGCTGGCAGTCACCGCCGTGGTGTTCGCGTTGCTCGTCGCGTTCCCGCTGGGCATCGTCGCGGCGGTACGCAGCGGCTCCGCGATCGACCACGCCGCCCGCGTGTTCAGCCAGTTCGGCGTCTCCGTGCCGGACTTCTGGATGGGCATCATGGGCATCCTGCTGTTCGCCGGGGTGCTCGGCTGGCTGCCCCCGTCGGGCTACGTGGCGCTGACCGACGACCCCGGCCGGTGGGCCACCCACGTGGCGCTGCCGGCGGTCACCGTCGGCCTGGTCACCGCGTCGATCCTCACCCGGTTCATCCGCTCCTCGGTGCTGGAGGTGCTCTCCGCCGACTACGTGCGCACCGCCGAGGCGAAAGGGCTGCGCAACCGCGTGGTGATCCTGCGGCACGTGCTGCGCAACGCGCTGATCCCGGTGGTCACCGTGGTCGCGGTGCAGCTCGCCAGCCTGCTCGGCGGCGTCATCGTGATCGAGGTGCTGTTCGCCTGGCCGGGCATCGGCCGGCTCACCTTCGACGCCGTGCAGGCCCGCGACTACCCCGTCCTGCAGGGCGCGGTGCTCCTTGTGGCGGCCCTGTTCCTGCTGGTGAACCTCCTGGTGGACATCCTCTACGCCCGCCTCGACCCGAGGATCACGGTCAAGTGAGCACCACGACCGAGAGCACCGGACGCCGCGTCCTGGACGCGCTGCGGCGCGACCCGCTCGCCGTCGGCGGGACGATCGTGCTCGTGCTGCTGGTGGTGGTGGGGATCGCCGGCCCGTGGCTGGCCCCGGCCGGCGTCAACGACGTCGACGTGGACCAGATGCTGCGCCCGCCCAGCGGCGCGCACCCCTTCGGCACCGACGAGCTGGGCCGCGACGTGCTCAGCCGGGTGCTCGTCGCCGCCCGGGTGTCGCTTCAGGTCGGCGCCGTCAGCGTCGGCATCGCGCTGGTCGCGGGCGTGACGCTCGGGCTGTTCGCCGGCTACTACCGGGGCTGGCTGGACAGCGTGCTCATGCGCTGTATGGACGTGCTGTTCGCGTTCCCGGTGCTGCTGCTGGCGGTGGCCATCGTGGCGGTGCTCGGCCCCGGCCTGCTCACCGCCATGGTCGCCATCGGCGTGGTCTACACGCCCATCTTCGCCCGGATCACCCGCGCCGGTGTGCTCTCCGTACGCGAGCAGGTGTTCGTCCGGGCCGCCGTCTCCATCGGCGCGTCCGACCTGCGCATCATGCGCCGGCACGTGCTGCCGAACATCGCCGCGCCGCTGATCGTGCAGACGTCTCTGTCGCTGGCGTTCGCGATCCTCTCCGAGGCCGCGCTGTCCTTCCTCGGCCTGGGCATCCAGCCGCCCGCACCGGCCTGGGGCCGGATGCTGTTCGACGGGCGTGGCTTCGTCACCGACGCGTGGTGGCTGGGCGTGTTCCCGGGCGCGGCGATCTTCCTCACCGTGCTGGCGTTCAACCTGGTCGGCGACGCGCTGCGGGACGTGCTCGACCCGCGCCAGCTCACCCTCGGCGAGGCCCGCAGGAGCACCCCATGAGCGAGCGCACCGAGCGAACCGAGAGCCACGAGCGCATGACCGACTCGACAGTGCTGTCAGTGGACGACCTCACCGTGACGATCGGCACCCGCCGCGGCCCGGCCCGTGCGGTGGCCGGGGTGTCCTGGCAGGTGCGGCAGGGGGAGACGTTCGCGCTGGTCGGCGAGTCGGGCAGCGGCAAGAGCATGACCCTGCTCGCCGCCACCGGTCTCGCCCCGCGCGCCGCCACCGTCACCGGCCGGGTCCGGCTGCTCGACACCGAGCTGACCGCGCTGCCCGACGAGCGTCGGCGCAAGGTACGCGGCCGGCACGTCGGGTTCGTCTTCCAGGACCCGATGACCTCGCTCAACCCGGTGCTGCCGGTGGGTCGGCAGGTCACCGAGGCGGCCGAGGAGCACCTCGGGCTGACCCGCCGCGCCGCCCGCGACCGGGCGGTGGAGTTGCTGGAGCTGGTGGGCATCCCGTCGGCGGCGCGGCGCGTCGACGCGTACCCGCACCAGTTCTCCGGCGGCATGCGCCAGCGCGTCGCCATCGCCATGGCGCTGGCCTGCGAGCCGGATCTGCTGATCGCCGACGAGCCGACCACGGCGCTGGACGTCACCACGCAGGCGCAGATCATCGAACTGGTCGCCGACCTCCAGGCCCGGCTCGGCACCGCGGTCGTCTGGGTCACCCACGACCTGGGCGTGGTGGCGGGCATCGCCGACACCGTGGCGGTCATGTACGGGGGACGGATCGTCGAGCAGGGCCCCGTCGACGCGGTGTTCGACACGCCCACCCACCCGTACACCCGGGCGCTGCTGGCGGCCCGGCCGGACCCGTCGCGGCGCGGCGAGGACCTGGTCGCCATCCCCGGTTCGCCGCCGAGCCCGCTGGACCTGCCGCCCGGCTGCGCGTTCTGGCCGCGCTGCCCGGTCCGTGCCGATCCCCGCTGCGAGCACGAACTTCCCCCGCTGACCCCGGTCGGCGAGGGGCACACGGTCCGCACCTTCTACAGTGGAGAGACCGGATGAGCGCCGACACCCCGGACGTGGTGGCCGAGCTGGACGACCTGAAGGTGCACTTCCCGACCCCGGCGGGAACGGTCCGCGCGGTGGACGGCGTCAGCCTCGCCGTACGCCGGGGCGAGACGCTCGGGCTGGTCGGCGAGTCGGGCAGCGGCAAGTCCACTGCCGGTCTGGCGCTGCTGCGACTGGTCGACCCGACCGCCGGCCGGGTCCGGGTGGCGGGCGAGGACGTGACCCGCTGGTCCCGCCGCCGCCTGCGCGCGACCCGCCGCCACGTGGCGATGGTCTTCCAGGACCCGCAGGCGTCGCTGGACCCGCGTCGCACGGTCGGCGACAGCATCGCCGAGCCGCTGATCGTGCACCGGCTCGCCAGGTCCGCCGCCGCCCGCAAGGCCCGGATCGCGGAGCTGCTGGACCTGGTCGGCCTGCGCGCCGACACCGCCGGCCGGTACCCGCACGAGCTGTCCGGCGGCCAGCGCCAGCGGGTCGGCGTGGCCCGCGCGCTGGCCGGGGAACCGGACCTGATCGTCCTGGACGAGCCGATCGCCTCGCTCGACCTGAGCGTCCAGGCGCAGATCATGAACCTGCTCCGGCACCTGCAACGCGACCTCGGGCTGACCTACCTGTTCATCGCGCACGACCTGGCCGCCGTGGAGCACATGAGCGACCGGATCGCGGTGATGTACCTGGGCCGCATCGTCGAGACCGGCCCGCCCGAGCGGATCTACCAGCACCCGGCGCACCCCTACACGGCGGCGCTGCTGTCGGCGGTGCCGGTGGCCGACCCCCGCGTCGAGCGGGAGCGCCGCCGCATCGTGCTCACCGGCGACATCCCCAGCCCGGTGGACCCGCCCAGCGGTTGCCGCTTCCGTACCCGCTGCCCGCAGGCCCGCCCCGCGTGCGCCGAGACCGACCCGGCGCCGGCCGAGGTGGGCCCGGGTCACCACGCGGCGTGCCTGTTCCCGCTCGACGGCGAGCGCGACGGTGGCCTGGGGGAGGACGGCGCGACGACACGGGCCGACGCCGGCACGCCGTAGGCTCGCGCCCATGGCGTTCACCACCCGGCCGACGCTGCGCGGCACGTTCGGCATGGTCTCCTCCACGCACTGGCTGGCCAGCCAGTCGGCGATGGGTGTGCTGGAACGCGGCGGCAACGCCTTCGACGCCGCGGTGGCCGCCGGCTTCGTGCTGCACGTCGTGGAGCCGCACCTCAACGGCCCGGCCGGTGAGGTGCCGGCGATCCTCGCCACCGTGACCGACCCCACACCGCGGGTGCTGTGCGGCCAGGGCCCGGCTCCGGCCGCCGCCACCGTCGCGCACTTCCGGTCGCTCGGCCTGGACCTCGTGCCCGGTGCCGGCCCGCTCGCCGCCGTGGTGCCGGGCGCCGTCGACGCCTGGCTGTTGCTGCTGCGCGACCACGGCACCCGCACGCTCGCCGAGGTGCTGGAACCGGCGATCGGCTACGCCGCCGCCGGCCACCCGCTCGTCGGCGCGGCCGGGCAGACCGTCGCGCGGGTCCGGTCGCTGTTCACCGGCCACTGGCCGACCTCCGCGCGCCTCTGGCTCCGCGACGGCCGCCCGCCCGCGCCGGGGGAGATGGTCACCAACCCGGCGTACGCGGACACGCTGCGCCGCCTCGTCGACGCGGGACGGGCCGCCGGTGCGGATCGGGAGGCGCAGATCGAGGCGGCCCGGCGCGCCTGGCGGGAGGGTTTCGTCGCCGAGGCGATCGACGCGTTCAGCCGGCTGCCGTTCCGCGACTCCAGCGGGCGCGCGCACGCCGGGCTGGTCACCGGCGACGACCTGGCCGGATGGTCGGCGACCTGGGAGGCGCCGGTCACGCTGGACTGGCACGGGCACACGATCGCCAAGACCGGCTTCTGGGGCCAGGGCCCGGTGCTGCTCCAGACCCTGTCGATCCTGGACGCGCTCGACGACCCGGCCGTCCACGACCCGTCGAGCCTGGAGGGCATCCACGCGCAGGCCGAGGCGCTGAAGCTCGGGTTCGCCGACCGGGAGGCGTGGTACGGCGACACCGGCGTGCCGGGCTCAGCGCTGCTGTCGGCGCGGTACGCCCGTGCGCGGGCCGCGCTGGTCGGCGACCGTGCCGGCACGACGCTGCGCCCCGGCAGCCCGGTGGGTGTGCCGCCCCGGCTCCCGTCCCACCTGCGCGCCGACCTCGACCGCCGGGCCGTCCCGCAGGATCCGAGCACCGGCGAACCCACGGTACGGGCGGACGGCGTGACCCGCGGCGACACCTGCCACGTCGACGTGGTGGACCGGTGGGGCAACATCATCTCCGCCACGCCCAGCGGCGGCTGGCTGCAGAGCTCACCCGCCATCCCGGAGCTGGGGTTCCCGCTCGGCAGCCGGTTGCAGATGTGCTGGCTGGAGGAGGGGCTCGCCTCGACGCTGCGGCCGGGGCGGCGTCCGCGTACCACGCTCAGCCCGACGCTCGTGCTCCGCGACGGCGAGCCGGTGATGGCGTGCGGGACGCCCGGCGGCGACCAGCAGGACCAGTGGCAGCTGCTGTTCCTGCTGCGGCACCTGGCCGGCGGGCAGGAGTTGCAGGAGGCGATCGACGCCCCGATGTGGCACACCACGAGCCTGCCCGCGTCGTTCTATCCGCGCGAGGTCGAGCCGGGCGTGCTGGTGCTGGAGGACCGGATCGACGCGGATGTGCTGGCGGGCCTGCGCGCCAGGGGCCACACCGTCCGCCTGTCCGGCCCGTGGAGCCTGGGCCGCATGTGCGCCGTGACACGCGACCCGCGCACCGGAGTGCTCTCCGCCGCGGCGAACCCCCGAGGCGCCCAGGGCTACGCCACAGGCCGCTGACCCACCCTCCCGCCCCCTCTCCCCGCTCTCTCCCCGTCGATCTTGCACTTGCTGCCCGGGCATAGTCGGCATAACGGGCGCGAGTCGGGCCGAAAGTGCAAGATCAACGGGGTGAGGGCGAGTGCGCGGACGGGGTCAGGTGTCGATCCGGGTTATGTTGCGGATCTTGTTGGCGGCGTCCAGCGCGGCGACCTTGTACGCCTCGGCCAGGGTGGGGTAGTTGAAGACGGCGTCGAGCAGGTAGTCGACGGTGCCGCCGCAGCCCATCACGGCCTGCCCGATGTGGACGATCTCGGTGGCACCGGTGCCGAAGACGTGCACCCCGAGCAGCCGCCCGTCCTCGGGTGAGACGAGCAGCTTCAGCATCCCGTAGGAGTCGCCGACGATCTGCCCCCGGGCCAGTTCCCGGTAGCGGGCGATGCCCACCTCGAACGGTACTGACGCCTCGGTCAGTTCCTCCTCGGTCTTCCCGACGAAGCTGATCTCCGGAATCGTGTAGATGCCGATCGGTTGCAGGTCCGACATGCCGCGCGCCGGTTCGCCGCAGGCGTGCTGGGCGGCCAGCCGGCCCTGTTCCATCGAGGTGGACGCCAGCGCGGGGAAGCCGATCACGTCGCCGACGGCGTAGATGTTGTCGACGGCGGTGCGGTAGTCGGCGTCCACGGTGATCCGGCCCCGGTGGTCGGCGGTGAGCCCGGCCGCCTCCAGCGCGAGGTCGTCGGTCTGCCCCTGCCGCCCGGCCGAGTACATCACCGTGTCCGCGACGATCTTCTTGCCGCTGCGCAGGACGCAGAGCGCGGCGCTGCGGTGCTTCTCCACGGAGGCCACCTCCTCACCGAAGCGGAAGGTCACCGACAGGTCCCGCAGGTGGTACTTCAGGGACTCGACGATCTCCTCGTCGCAGAAGTCGAGCATCCGGGGGCGTCGCTCGACCACCGTCACCTTGGTGCCGAGCGCGGCGAACAGGGACGCGTACTCCATGCCGATCACCCCGGCCCCGACCACGACCATGCTGCCCGGGACGGCCTGAAGGTTGATGACGCCGTCGGAGTCGACGATCGTGCGGTCGTCGAAGTCGACGCTGTCCGGGCGGGCCGGGCGGGTGCCAGCGGCGATGACGGCCTTGTCGAAGCTGACCCGGGTCTCCCGGCCGGAGCCGGCGTCCACCCAGACGGAGTGGGCGTCGGCGAACCGGCCGGTGCCGGTGATCAGCGAGATCTTGTTGCGGGCCAGCTGGTTGCGGATGACGTCGGTCTGCCGGGTGATCACGTGCTGGGTGCGGGCGGCCAGGTCGGCGACGGTGATCTCCTCCTTGACCCGGTAGCTGCTGCCGTAGAGGTCGCGCTGGCTCAGCCCGGTCAGGTAGAGGACCGCCTCACGCAACGTCTTGGAGGGCACGGTGCCGGTGTTTATGCACACTCCGCCGAGCATGTCGCGGCGGTCCACGATCGCCACCCGGCGGCCCAGCTTCGCCGCGGCGATCGCCGCCTTCTGTCCACTCGGTCCGGAGCCCAGCACCAGCAGGTCGTAGTCATACACGAGCGCCAGCCTCGCAGGGTCTCGCAACCTGTGCCAGCCGGGACGCCCCCACGAAGATCGATTACTGCCGTAGGGTGCGCTGGTGCGCCGCCCCATAACCCTGATCATGATCCTCGGACCGCTGCTCGTCGCCGGGTGCACCACCGCTCCCGCCGCCCCGGCCGCGACCCCCTCCGCCTCCACCCCGCCGAGCCCGACCGCGCCCGCCGTCGACTACGCCGCCTGGCAGGCGGGGCGGTCGACGCCGGTCGCCGACCCGGTCTATCCGGCCCGGGGCACCGACGCGCTGGACGTCCTGCACTACGACCTCGCGCTGGAGTGGGCGCCGTCGACCACCACCCTCACCGGCACCGCCACGCTGCGGATCCGGCCGGTGAAGGACGCGCCGGACCTGGTCCTCGACTTCATGCCCTACCAGCTCGACAGCGTCACGCTGGACGGCGCGACGGTTCCCGGCGCGGTGGCCAAGGAGAAGCTGACCGTCTCCGCCCCGGTGGCGGCGGACAAGCCGGTGACCCTGGTGGTCACCTACCACGGCCGGCCGAAGACGACCCCGATGCCGTCGCACCGCAAGGACACCGAAGCCCTGGGTCTCACCGTCAGCAAAGAGGGCGGCCTCTGGACCATGCAGGAGCCGTTCGGGGCGTTCACCTGGTACCCGGCGAACGACCAGCCCTCTGACGAGGCCCTCTACGACATCCGGGTGACAGTGCCGGCGGGCTGGTCCGCGATCGCCGGCGGCACGCCCGCCGGTCAGTCCGGCACCACGTTCAGCTACCGCAGCACCGACCCGGTCGCGACCTACCTGACCACGCTCGCGGTGGGGAGGTACCAGAAGCTGACCGTGGCGGGGCCGCGCGGAGTGCCGCTGACCTACTGGTACCGCAAGGGCACCGACGACAAGCTGCTGCCGTACCTGAAGAAGTCCCCGCAGTACCTGACCTGGCTGGAGAAGAAGTTCGGCCCGTACCCGTTCCCCTCCGGCGGCGTCGTGGTGGTGGACTCGGCGTCGGGCATGGAGACCCAGCAGATGATCACGATGGGCCGGAAGATCGAGAACACCGCGGCCCGCCGGGACCGCTGGGGCAGCGACCTGATGCACGAGTACGCCCACCAGTGGTTCGGCAACTCGGTCACGCCCACCACCTGGCGGGACCTGTGGCTGAACGAGGGCTGGGCGACGTACATCCAGGACCTGCACACCAAGGAGAGGATGAAGCTCAGCGAGGCCAGCCTGGACCGGTACCTGCGCGAGGGTGACGCCGCCCTGCGCAAGAAGCTGGGCCCGCCCGGCCGGCCCGACCCGAAGCGGTTCGCCGAGGGGAACGTCTACCTGTGCCCGGCGGCGATGCTGCGCGAGATCCACCGGACGCTCGGCGACAAGGCGTTCTTCGCGCTGGCCCGCGCCTGGGTCCAGGAGCAGCGCAACACGCCGCAGGACCGGGCCTCGTTCATCGCCTTCGTCAACAAGCAGACCGGCCGGGACTTCACCGCGCTGATCAACGCCTGGCTGGACTCCCCGACCACCCCGAAGAAGATGACCCCGAAGAAGATCGGCTGACGCATCGCGGGGCCCCACCCGTCCGGCGGGGCCCCGCGCCGCGTCTCAGCGGCCCTGCAACGCGCGGACGTTGTCGCCGAACGTCCAGCCCTTCGACCCGTCCCAGTTGACCGACCAGGTCATCAGGCCCTTCAGCCGCCCCTGGTAGGTGTTCCACGCCTGGGCCACCAGCGCCGGGCTCATGTAGCCGCCGCCGGCGCCGACCTGCGCGGGCAGCCCGGGGACCTGCCGGTCCAGCGGGACGCGGACGGTGGTGCCCTGGATGACCAGGCCGGCGTCGAGGCAGTTGGTCTGCGCGACGAAACCGGCCACCGTGCCGGCCGGGTACGAGTCACCGGCGCAGCCGTACATCGAGCCGTTGTAGTACTGCATGTTCAGCCACCACAGCCGCCCGTTGTCGGCGTACTTCTTGACGATCGGCAGGTACGCGCCCCAGATCGAGCCGTAGGTGACGCTGCCGCCGGTGACGTACGCGGTCTCCGGCGCCATGGTGAGCCCGAAGCCGGCCGGCATCTGGGCCAGCACCCCGTCGATGATCCGGATCAGGTTGGCCTGCGAGGGGGAGAGCTGGTTGATGTTGCCGCTGCCGGTCAGGCCGGTCTCGATGTCGATGTCGATGCCGTCGAAGTTGTGCCGTTTGAGGATCGGCACGACTGTGGCGACGAACCGGTCGGCGACAGCGCTGGAGCTGAGGTCGATGCCGGCGGTGGCGCCGCCGATGGACAGCAGCACGGTGAGCCCGGCGGCCTTGGCCTGGCACACCTGCGCCGGGGTGGGCACCTTGACGCCGGCGTCCATGCCGTCCTCCCAGAGCACGGTGCCGTCGGCGCGGATGACCGGGAACGCGGCGGTCACCACGTTGTAGCCGTGCCCGGTGATCCGGGAGTCGGTGACCGGGATCCACCCGAGCCCGGGGTGTACGCCGTTGGCGGCACCGTCCCAGTTCTCCCAGTAGCCCTGGAGCACCTTCCCGGACGGCCGGGACCGCAACGCACAGGTGTCCCCGCCGGGCGTGGTCGGGCTGGACGACACGGTCGGCGTGGGCGATGGCGGCCGGGTGGGGGAGGCGGACGGAGAGGCGGAGGGCGTGGGCGATGGCGGCCGGGTGGTGGGGCTCGGCGACGGCGTGCCACCGGTGCAGGCGCCGAGGTCGGTCCAGAGCGCCGGTACGGCGGCCGGGGTCCAGCCCGCGCCGGCCGGCGGGGTGTGCGTGACGAGCGCCTGGTAGAGCCGGCCGGCATAGGTGGCCCGGCTGCCGGCGGTCCAGGTGACGCCCTCGGCCCAGACCGGCGCGTCACACGCGACGAGCGCGCCCACGGCGCCGGTCGGTGTGGCGGCGGTGGCGGGCAGGGCGGCGGCGCTGGCGGCGAGCAGCGCGACGCCACCGAGCAGAGCGGTCATCCCACGTCGAAGTCGCATGACATACCTCCTCATCGATGCGCCGGAGGTTATCAGTTAACTTTGTTAAGTGTAAATGCGGCGTACCCTGTCACCACCCCGCTCAGGGCGTGAAGCAGGAACGAAAGCCGCCCTCGGGCGGCCGGGAAGGACGGCGGCGGACGTGGACGCCAGACGCACCACGGTGCGCGACATGCGCCGGGCCAACCGCTCGGTCCTGCTCACCCGGATCTGGCTGGACGGCCCGCTCAGCCGGCACGAGCTGGGCCAGTCCACAGCGCTCAGCCTGGCCAGCGTCAGCAACCTGGTCGGCGAGATGATCAACGAGGGCCTGGTCGAGGAGGCCGGCTCGGTCGAGTCCGACGGCGGCCGTCCCCGCGTCCTGCTGCGCGTCGCGCCCGGCTACGGCTACCTGGTCGGCGCCGACGTCGGCGAGACCCGCGTCCAGGTGGAGCTGTTCGACCTGAGCATGACCGCGCTGGCCAAGGCCGAGTACCCGATCGACGCCGCCGACCCGGACCCCGAGCGGGTCGCCGGGCACCTGCGGCACGGCCTCGCGGCCGTCACCGAGCAGGCCGGCGTCGACCCGGCCGCGGTGCTCGGCTTCGGCGTCGCCGTCGCCGGCACCGTCGAGCGCGCCGCCGACGCCGTGGTGCACGCCCAGACGCTCGGCTGGGACGGCGTGCCGCTCGGCGCGATGCTGCGCGCCGGCACCGACGTGCCGGTGCACGTGGACAACGGCGCGAAGACGCTCGGCCAGGCCGAGATGTGGTTCGGCGCAGGCCGCGGCGTCCGGCACGCGGTGGTCGCCCTGGTCGGCTCCGGCGTCGGCGCGAGCGTGGTCGCCGACGGCGTCGGCTACCGCGGCGCGCACAGCAGCGCCGGGGAGTGGGGCCACACCACCATCGTGTACGGGGGCCGCCGCTGCCGCTGCGGCAACCTCGGCTGCCTGGAGGCGTACGTCGGGGCGGAGGCGGTGCTGGACCGGTTCCGCCAGGCCAACCGGGGCCGCCCGGCGCCGGGCGCGGACGAGGAGACCGCCTTCGGCGAGCTGCTGCGCTCCACCGGCCGCACCGCCGCGACGGTGATCGACGAGACGGTCGGCTACCTGGGCGCGGGGGTGGCGAACCTGGTGAACCTGTTCAACCCGGAGCGGGTGGTGCTCGGCGGCTGGGCCGGACTGGCCCTGGGCGAGCGGCACCTGCCCGCCATCCGCGAGGCCACCGCGCGGCACGCGCTGCGCCAGCCGTACGCGCAGACCTCGATCGAGCTGTGCCGGCTCGGCCCGGACGCGGTCGCGATGGGCGCGGCCACCCTGCCGATGACCCGGCTGCTGCGCGACGGCGGCGTGCCCCGCGACCCGGCCGCCCGCCCGGGCCCGGCGTGGGGGCCGGGCCGCCGTCACTGACCTGACCGGCCCTGCCCCCACGCCGGACGACGTCAGCGCTGCCCGCGTACCCGCTGGACGGTGTCGCGGTACCAGAGCGCGCTGCGCTTGGGGGTGCGGCGCTGGGTGTCGTAGTCGACCCGGACGATGCCGAACCGCTTGTCGTAGCCGTACGCCCATTCGAAGTTGTCCAGCAGCGACCAGGCGAAGTAGCCGCGCACGTCGGCGCCGGCCGCCCGGGCCCGGGCCACCGCCCGCAGGTGCTCGGTGAGGTAGCCGACCCGGTCGTCGTCGGCGACGAACCCGTCAGCGTCCGGCTCGTCGTCGAACGCGGCGCCGTTCTCGGTGATCACCATGGGCACGCCCGGGTAGTCGCGGTGCAGCCGCACCAGCAGGTCGGTGAAGGACTCCGGCACGATCTCCCAGTCCATCGCGGTACGCGGCAGGTCACGGCGGACCACCCGGCGTACCGGCCTGCCGTCGTCGTCGCGGTCCCGGCCCCGCTCGTCCACGCCGGAGTGCAGCTGCCCGAAGTAGTAGTTGACCCCCAGCACGTCGATCGGGGTGGCGATGACGTCCAGGTCGCCGTCCTGGACCGGAATCTCCACCCCCTCGGCGGCCAGGTCGGCGATCACGTCCTGCGGGTACGCCCCGCGCAGCACCGGGTCGAGGTAGAGCCGGTTGCCCAGCCCGTCGGCGGCCCGCGCCGCGTCCCGGTCGGCGGCGCTGTCGGTGGCCGGGTCGGCGGTGGCCAGGTTGAGCGTCAGGCCCAGCTCGATCGGGGACCGGGCCGCCTCGCGCAGCCGCCGCGTCGCCAGCCCGTGCCCGAGCAGCAGGTGGTGCGCCGCGGCGATACCGTCGCCCAGGTTCCGCCGGCCCGGGGCGTGGTCGCCGTAGGCGTACCCGAGCATGGCCGAGCACCACGGCTCGTTCAGCGTGGTCCAGGTGCGGACCCGGTCGCCGAGCGCGGCGAAGACCAGCTCCGCGTAGTCGGCGAACCGGTGGGCGGTGTCCCGGCTCGGCCAGCCGCCCGCGTCCTCCAGCTCCTGCGGCAGGTCCCAGTGGTAGAGCGTCACCCACGGCTCGACGTCGCGGCCGAGCAGCTCGTCCACCAGCCGGTCGTAGAAGGCGAGCCCGGCCACGTTGGCCGGACCGCGCCCGCCCGGCTGCACCCGGGGCCAGGCCACCGAGAACCGGTACGTGTCCAGCCCCAGGTCGGCGATGAGCGCGACGTCCTGCGGCATCCGGTGGTAGTGGTCGCAGGCCACGTCGCCGTGGTCGCCGTTCGCCACCGCGCCGGGCACCCGGCAGAAGGTGTCCCAGATGGACGGCGTCCGGCCGTCTTCGGCCACCGCGCCCTCGATCTGGTACGACGACGTCGCCACCCCCCACCGGAAGGTCGGCGGCAGCGTGTCGATCGGGTCCGTACCGGCGGCCGGCGACGGGCGGGTGAGGTCGGTGTCCATGGTTCTCCTCGCGGGTAGCGGGTGGTGGTGTCGGGCGGGTCAGCGGGACACGGGCGCGACTGCCGGGTGCAGCCGGCACGCGACGGCCCGCGCCGGGTCGTCGACGCGCGGCGCGCCGAGCACCGGCACCTGCTCGTCGCACCCGTCGAACGCCTTCGGGCAGCGGGGGTGGAACGCGCAGCCGGACGGCATGGCGCGCAGGTCCGGCGGGGAGCCGGGGATGCCGGTCAGCTCGCGGCGCGGCCCGTGCAGCGCCGGGAACGAGTGCAGCAACCCCTCGGTGTACGGATGCAGCGGCTCCCGGTACAGCCGTGCGGCGGGCGCCTCCTCGACGATCCGGCCGCCGTACATGATCGCGATCCGGTCGGAGAACTCGACCAGCAGCGACAGGTCGTGGGTGATGAACAGCACCGCGAAGCCGAGGCGGTCGCGCAGCTCGGCGAGCTGGCCGAGGATCTGCCGCTGCATCACCACGTCCAGCGCGGTGGTCGGCTCGTCCATGATGACCACCTGCGGCTCCAGCGCCAGCGCCATCGCGATCATGACGCGTTGCCGCATGCCGCCGGAGAGCTGGTGCGGGTAGCTGTCCAGCCGGTCGGCGGAGATGCCGACCAGGCGCAGCAGCTCCTTCGCCCGGGCGAGCCGGCCCGTCGCCGTGCTCTTGGGGTCGTGCGCCCGGATCACGTCGAGCAGCTGGGTGGAGACCTTGTGCACCGGGTTCAGCGAGTTCATCGCGCCCTGGAACACGATCGACGCCTCCGCCCAGCGGAACTCGCGCAGCTGCGCCGGGCTGAGCGTGAGCACGTCGACGGGCGGGCCGTCCGCCGGGTGGTAGATCACCTGACCGCCGCTGACCACGCCGGGCGGGGGCAGCAGCCGGGTCAGCCCGTAGGCGAGCGTGGACTTGCCGCTGCCGCTCTCTCCGGCCAGGCCGAGCACCTCGCCGCGGTGCAGCGTCAGGTCGACGTCGCGGACCGCGCGGACCGCTTCCGCGCCGACGCCGTAGTCGACGCACAGCCTGCGGATCTCCAGCACCTGGTCGCTCATGCGCGCGTCCCTCTCTCGTCGGCGTCGGCGGGCGGCCCGTCGGTGCCCCGCGCCCGCATCGGCACCGTGGCGGTGACCGGCGCGAGCACCGGGGTGAACCCGACCCGCATGCGGACGGCCCGACCGTCGGCGGTACGGATCCGGGTGCGGCCGCCGGTGCGCAGCCGCGGGCTGACGAACTCGTCGATGCCGAAGTTGATCAGCGCGAGGGCGGTGCCGAGCAGCGCGATGGCCAGCCCGGCCGGCACGAACCACCACCAGGCGCCCTGCGCCAGGGCCTGCTGTCCCTGGGCCCAGAACAGGATCGTGCCCCAGTTCCACGACGTCATCGACGAGACGCCGATGAACGCCAGGGTGATCTCCGACATCACCGCGAAGATGACGGTGCCGACGAAGCCGGAGGCGATGATCGCGGTCAGGTTGGGCAGGATCTCGAACCCGATGATCCGCCAGGTCCGTTCGCCGGTGGCGCGCGCGGCCTCCACGTAGTCACGGCGGCGCAACGACAGCGTCTGGGCGCGCAGCACCCGGGCGCCCCACGCCCACGACGTGAGGCCGATGATGAGCGCCACGAGCATGTCGCTCGCCTGGTCGACGAGAGACGTGACGATGATGATCAGCGGCAGCGCCGGGATCACCAGGAACACGTTCGACACCGCCGACAGGCCCTCGTCGGCAGCACCGCCCAGGTAGCCGGCGGTCACGCCGATCAGGATCGACAGGATCGTGGCGAGCACGCCGGCGGTCAGGCCCACCACCATCACGCTGCGCGCGCCGACCAGGATCTGACTGAAGATGTCCTGCCCGAGGTGGGTGGTGCCGAACCAGTGCCGGGCCGAGGGCGCCTGGAGCACGTCGGCGCTGCGCGCGTCCGGGTCGTACGGCGCTATCCACGGCCCGATCACCGCCAGGAGCACGTACACCCCGAGGACGGCGAGGCCGGTCGCGGCCTTGCCGTTGGCGACGAAGCGGAACCGGCGGCGGCGGGCCCGGGCCGCGGGCTGCGCCATCGCGCCCTGGCCGGGGATGACCTGCTCGATGCTGGACGGGGAGAGTGTCATCGTTCAGCTCTTTCGGGTCCGTGGGTCGAGGAGCAGGTACGCCACGTCGGCGAGCAGGTTCGCCACCAGCACCGAGATCGTGATGATCAGGAAGATGCCCTGCATGAGCGGGTAGTCCTTCGCGCCGACGGCCTGGAAGAGCTGGAACCCCAGGCCGGGGTACGAGAAGACGATCTCCACGAGCAGCGTGCCGCCGACGATGAAACCGAGCGACAGCGCGAACCCGGACACGTTCGGCAGCAGCGCGTTGCGGGCGGCGTAGCTGAGCGCCACCCGGCGCTCGGACAGCCCCTTGGCGTGCGCCACGGTGATGTAGTCCTCGCTGGCGACGGTCACCATCATGTTGCGCATGCTGAGGATCCAGCCGCTCATCGACGACACCAGGATGGTCGCCGCCGGCAGGATGCTGTGCTGGATCGCGCTCGGCACGAAGTACGCGTCGAACGCGGGCACCAGCCCCGGCTCGTAGCCGCCCGAGGAGGGGAAGAAGCTACCCGGACCGGCGAACAGGGCGATCGCGACCAGTCCGAGCCAGAAGTACGGGATCGAGGACAGGAACGTGGTGGCCGGCAGCAGCCCGTCGATCCACGAGCCGCGCCGCCAGCCGGCGCCGACGCCGAGCGCGGTGCCGAGCAGGAAGCTGACGATCGTGGTGACGCCGACCAGGCCGACCGTCCACGGCAGGCTGTCGCCGATCACCTGCGACACCGGGGCGGGGAAGAACGTGAACGACAGCCCGAGGTCGCCGCGCAGGAGCTGCCCCCAGTAGGCGACGTACTGCTCCCACAGCGAACTGTCGGAGTCCAGCCCGAACAGCACCCGCAGCGACGCGACCGCGTCGGCGCTGATCCGGCCCTGGTTGCGGGAGATCAGCGACTGCACCGGGTCGCCCGGGACCATCCGCGGGATGAAGAAGTTGAGCGTGATCGCCGCCCAGGCGGTGAACAGGTAGAAGGCCACCCGTTGCAGCAGGAACCTCACCGGGCCGCCTCCGTTCCCGCCGCCGTCACGCCGTTGGCCCGCGCGGCCGCCACCGTGTCCGCGTCGTACAGCCAGCAGGCGGCCCAGTGGCCGGGCGCGTCGTCGACCGGGATCGGCGATGGCAGGTCGGTGGCGCAGCGCGGCATCGCCGCCGGGCAGCGCGGGTGGAAACGGCAGCCGGCCGGCGGGCGGATCAGGCTGGGCGGCTCGCCGTGGCCCCGCTCGCCCGCCGCCGCGCCGTCGCCGCCCGCGCCGGTGATCCGCTCCGGGTCCGGCGCCGATTCGATGAGCAACCGGGTGTACGGGTGGGCCGGCCGCTGGGTGACAGTCTCGCTGTCGCCGCCCTCGACCATCCGCCCGGCGTACATGACGATCGTCTCGTCGGCGAAGTAGCGGGCCGAGGCGATGTCGTGGGTGATGTAGAGGATGGCCAGGTCGAGCCGGTCCTTGAGGTCCTGGAGGAGGTTGAGCACGCCGAGGCGGATCGACACGTCGAGCATGGACACCGGCTCGTCGGCGAGCAGCACCTCGGGGTCGGCGCCGAGCGCCCGCGCGATCGCGACGCGCTGGCGCTGCCCGCCGGACAGCTCGTGCGGGAACGCGTCGAGGTAGCGCTCCGGCGGGGTGAGCGCGACCCGGGTCAGCAGGTCGGCCAGCGCCTTCTCCAGCCCGTCCGGCCCGGTACCGGCGTTGCCGTGGACGCGCAGCGACCGGGTCAGGTGGTAGCGGACCGTGTGCACCGGGTTCAGCGAGGCGAACGGGTCCTGGAGGATCAGCTGCACCCGGCGTACGTACGCCCGGAACCGTCGCCCGCCGCGTACCCGGGTCGATTCGCCGTGCAGCCGGATGTCGCCGCCGGTGCGCGGATAGAGCTGGGCCAGCAGCCGGGCGACAGTGGACTTGCCGGAGCCGGACTCGCCGACCAGCGCTGTCACCCGTCCCCGGCGCAACGCGATCGATACGTCGTCGACGGCGTGCACCACCGCCGGGGTGCGGGAGAGGAGGTCACGCAGCCGCCGGCGGACGGGGAAGTGCTTGGTCAGGCCGACGGCCTCCAGCACCACCTCGTCGGTCGGCGCCGGTGCGCTCTCGGTCAACGTCATGCCGCATTCCTGTCTGGGGTTGCCGGTAGCGAGGGGTGGGCGCCGCCGGCCCGGCCGCGCGATCGTGGCCGGACCGGCGGCACCGGGTCAGCCGGCGGCCGGCTTGAGGTGCAGCACCACGTCGACCGCGTTGGGCTGGGTGGGCTGGAGCGCGCCGTACGGGTTCGAGTCGTCCGGCCAGCCGGTCCAGTTCTTCGTGCTGTACGCGCCGCCGATGTTGTCCGCGCCGACCGGGATCATCGGCACCTGCTCGACGAAGATCTTCTGCAGGGTCGCCAGCGCGGTGGTACGGGTGGCGTCGTCGGTGGCGTTGGCGTACGACACCAGCGCGTCGGTGGCATCCTTGCTCTGGAACCGGCCGAAGTTGCCCGCCGGGGAGGCGGTGCCGACCGGCTTGAGCACACGGCCGTCCATGACGGTCCGGTAGATGTCGTACGGCGTGGCGCCGGACTCGGTCCACCGGAACGTGGCCTCGAAGTTGCCCTGCTCGACGTTGCGGAACCAGGCGTCCTGGTTGGCCTTGTCGATCGTCGCCGCGATGCCGATCTTCGCCAGGTTGCCCTTCACGATCTCCAGGCTGGTCTGGTAGTCGGACCAGCCGGCCGGGTCGGTCAGCCGGATCGTGACGGCCTTGCCGCTCTTGTCCTTGAGCGTGTTGCCGTCCAGCTTGTAGCCCGCGCCGGTGAGCAGCGCCTTGGCACCCTCGACGTCGACCTTGTGCTCCTGGCCCTTGTACTCGGGCGCGATGAACGAGTCACCGGCCGGGCTGGGCAGACCGGTCACGCTCTTGACCTCGGGGTGGAAGTAGCCGGCCTCGGCGGTGGTGAAGATGTCCGCCCGGTCGACGACCATGTTCATCGCCTTGCGCAGCGTCGGGTCGTCGAACGGCTTCTTCGTGGTGTTCAGGTAGAGGCCGTGGATGCCCAGCACCGGCGGCGCCCACATCTTGTGG
This sequence comes from Micromonospora sp. NPDC049151, assembly GCF_040648395.1. Taxonomy (NCBI): domain Bacteria; kingdom Bacillati; phylum Actinomycetota; class Actinomycetes; order Micromonosporales; family Micromonosporaceae; genus Micromonospora; species Micromonospora sp. NPDC049151. The sequence goes on along the minus strand of NZ_JBEZDP010000019.1, from coordinate 66,087 downwards.
TTCTTCTGGTCCTTGGCCACGAACACGGTCTGGTAGTTCGGGATGAAGACGAAGCTCCACTCCGACTCGCCGTTCGCCAGCGCGGTGGTCTGCGCGCTGTTGTCCGTGTAGGACGTGTACCGCAGCTCCTTGACCTTCGGCGGGTCCTGCCAGTAGCCGCTGTCGCGTACGGAGAGCGTCGTGGTCGCCGGGGTGAACGACTTCAGCGTGTACGGGCCGCTGCCGACCGGCTGCTTCACCGGGTCGGTGGCCGGGTCGGCGATCTTCTCCCACAGGTGCTTGGGCACGATCGGCACCCGCCACAGCACCTTCTGCTGGTTGACGAACTGCGGGCTGGACATCGAGATGGTGACCTCGTTGCCGCTGGCCACGGCGTCGGTGTACGGCACACCCTGGTCGTTGAGGGCCGGGAACTTCTTCACCAGGTTGTAGGTGAACGCGACGTCCTCGGCGGTGACCTTCTGCCCGTCCGACCAGGTGGCGTTCTCCCGGATGGTCACCTTGACCGTCTTGTAGTCCGACGACCACTCGGCCTTGGTGGCCAGCCACGGCTTGAACGGCTCGGCCGGCTTGACCGGGTTCCACATCATCAGCGGCTCGTAGATCTGCCACCGGTAGCCCAGCGACGCGGCGGCCGAGGTGGTGAGGAACGGGTTGTTGTTCTCCGCCTGCGGGCCGTTGGGCATGCCGACGTTCAGCACCGTCGCGGCCTGGCCGTTCTTCTTGTTCGCGTTCGGGCTGTCGCCGCAGGCGGCGGCGCCGGTGACCATCGCGCCGGCCAGCGCGAGGGCGAGGAGTTGCCGTCTTCTCATGGAGGTCTCCCTCGGTAATCCCGCATTCCTCGGGCGGGATGTGGTGGATGGAGGGTGTGCGGTGGTGCCACCGGCGGGCGGACCCGCCGGCACGGTCGCCGGGTACGCGGGGTGGGTCAGGTGACGCGGGCGCCCGTCGGCTCCCGTGTGTCCGCCGGGTCCTGTGTGGTCGGGTCGCTCGCGTTCCCGCTCACGCCGGTGGAGTCGCGGGCGGTGAAGCCGGTGGGGATGACGGTCGGGGTGTCAGGTAGCGGGGTGCCGGCGAGGTGGCCGATGAGCAGCCGGGCGGCGGCCGTACCCATCTCCCGCAGGGGTTGGCGCACGGAGCTCAGCGGCGGGTGGGTGTGCCCGGCCAGCGGGAGGTCGTCGAAGCCGACCACCGCCACGTCCTGCGGGACGCGCCGTCCGGCGTTGCGCAGCGCCTGCAACGCCCCGGCGGCCGACAGGTCGTTGTGGGCGAAGACGGCGTCGAACGGTACGCCGTCGGCGAGCAGCCGCCGCACCGCCGCGCGCCCGCACTCGACGGTGAAGTCGCCCTCCACCACCCGTTCCGGCTCGATCTCCAGGCCGGCTTCGGCGTACGCGCCGGCGAACCCGGCGAGCCGCTCCCGGGTGCAGCCGAACCGGCGCAGGCCGGTGACGACGAGCGGCCGTCGTCGCCCGAGCGCCAACAGGTGCGTCGCGGCGGCCCGCGCCCCTGCCTCGTTCGTGGTCCGCACCGACGGGAAGCCCGGCTGGTGGCCCCGGTCGTCGATGAGGATCACCGGCAGGCCGCGGCGGTGCAGTCCGGTGATGTAGTCCAGCGTGCCCTCGGGCTCGACCACGAGCAGGCCGTCGAACGACTTGGCCGACACCTGGGAGGCGAACCGGCGCATCGACTCGTCGCCGTGGGTGCAGGTGAACAGCAGCATGCCGTAGCCGGCCGCCTCGACCACGTCGGCCGCGCCCTGGAGCACCTCGCTCATCCAGGGCCAGGTCAGCGCCGGCACCAGCATGCCGACCACCCGGGTACGCCCCCGGGCCAGCCCGACCGCGCGGGCGCTGGGCACGTACCCGAGGTCGCTGATCACGGCGCGGACCCGGTCGGCGGTGCGCACGTGGACCTCACCCTTGCCGTTGAGGACCCGGGAGACCGTCGTCTTGCTCACCCCGGCGCGGGTGGCCACGTCGGCGATGGTGATCGGCACGTGACGCTCCTGGGTCGCAGGGATGTGCGGGGTGTTTCGGAACCGGTTGCGGAAGCGGTTCCGTGGCAGTCAACCCAAGTGGCGTCGGTCACGTCAATCACAGATGGATAACGATGTATTACTAAGTTCGAGCCTTGAAAAAAGCGCCCGGGCTGGGGGTCTGCCGATCACGGTGATGAGCAGGGTCGATGCCTCGTCGTCGGGCGCGCCGTCGTCCGAAATGGATGCTCAGGCGCGCGCGTACACGTCGCCGGAGTTGGCCTCGTCCGGCAGCGCGCGCAGGTACGCGGCCACCTCGGCCGCGGGGCGCCAGCCCGGCAGCGCGAACCGCATCTCGTCCCCGAGCGCCACTGTGAAACCGGTGAAGCCGAGCGCGGTGAGCCGGTCCAGGCAGCGCGCGGCCAACTCGCGGGCGATGGTGGTGAACTCGAACGACAACGCCGGGACCGGCCGGCTCAGTCCGGCCAGCACGGCGTCCTCGAAGCCCTCCACGTCGATCTTGACGAACGCCGGCACGCCGTACGCGGCCACGAGCGTGTCCAGGGTCGTCCCCGGCACCTCGATCTGCGCGTCCCAGGTCTCGTCCGCCCACCCGGGTGCCCCGACGGCGGCACGCACGAACCCGGGGGAGGCGGTGGAGACGGTCGGGTTTGCCGAGTTCACGTGCAGCCGCACCGCATCGGCGGTACGCCCGCAGGCCGCCTCCACCACTGTCACCGCACCGTCGCCCGCGTAGATCTCGCGCAGCGCCCGGGCGCACAGCGGCTGCGGCTCGACCGCCACCACCGTCGCGCCGAGGCGGCGGAAGCTGCCCAGCCGGTCGCCCACGTGCGCGCCGACGTCGAAGGCCAGGTCACCGGCGCGGACCAGCGGGGCGTAGAACGCGTCCAGGGCGGCGTCGCGTTTCGGATCCCCGTGGTAGAAGTCCAGCGACCGGCGCAGGCCGGCCATCGCCGGGTCCGCCCTGAGCGCCTCGACCACCCCGTCCCGCACCCCTCCGACGCTAGCCAGCGAGCCCGCCCCGCGAGCGTCATTCGTATCCTTGAGGCAAGCACCCCATCCTCCTAGGATGCAGTAGAAGTTGTGGCGTGCCACGCCCGCTGAGCGCGTCATGCGAGCCCGCGATGACAATGCCTGGGAGATCTTGGTACGAAGCGGCCCGCATGGGGGCTGCCCGCATGGGGGCTGCCCGCATGGGGGCTGCCCGCATGGGGGCCCTCTCGTACCAAGATCTCCTGCGATCACGGTGACCGGAACGCGGATCCCGCCCATTAGGAGCCGCCCTCGTTCGCTGGCGCCGGGAAGCCGTTACGGGGTTTCGACGACCTCCTGGCCGAGCGGCCACAGCGCCGCCGGAACCAGCTTGAAGTTCGCCACCCCGAACGGGATGCCGATGATCGTCACGCAGAGCGCGATGCCCGCGAGGATGTGCGACAGGGCCAGCCACCAGCCGGCCAGCACCACCCAGAGCACGTTGGCCAGGCCGGAGGGGAGGCCGGCGCCGGGCTTGGGCACGATCGTGCGGCCGAACGGCCACAGCGAGTACAGGGCGAGCCGCAGCGAGGCGACGCCGAACGGGATGGTGACGACCAGGAGGAAGCAGATCAGCGCGGCCACGCCGTAGCCCAGGGCCAGGACGAAACCGCCACCGAAGACGAGCCACAGCAGGTTCAGCAGAAAGCGGATCACCACTCCATGATCCCTCGCGTCCGCAAGGGCCCGGGAATACCGGCGCGAGCGCCGGGTAGAGGAGGACGTGATCGAGCCCGAGTCGGCGTGCCCGTGGCGCCCGGGCGGGCGGTGCCGTGACCCCCGTCGCTCCAGCGGCACGGCGGGAGTTCCGGGAGGCGTACGAGCGGCTGCGCCGGTACTTCATCGTGGCGCTGCAGGCCGGCCTGGCCGCCGGCTTGGCCTGGTACGTGGCAAGCACGCTGCTGAAGAACCCGCAGCCGCTGTTCGCACCGGCGGCAGCTGTGGGCACCATCGCCGCGGCGATCGGCAACCGGATCCGCCGCCCCGCCGAGCTGCTCGGCGGGGTGATCGTCGGTGTGCTGGTCGGCGACCTGATCATCAAGCTGATCGGTGCGGGTCCGGTGCAGACCGGCCTGGTGGTCGCCCTCGCCATCTCGCTCGCGGTGGTGATCAGGGGCAGTGGCGCCGTGATGGTGCAGGCCGGCAGCACCGCTGTGCTGCTCGGCACCGTGGAGCCCAACGCACCCGACCTGGCCGTGCCGCGTACGGCGAACGCGCTGGTGGGCGGCGGGGTGGCGGTGGTGGTGGCGCTGCTGCTGTTGCCGGTGAACCCGGTCCGGGTGGTGCACCGCGCCGCCGGGCCCACCCTGGACCTGTTCGCCAAGGAGCTGACCGCCACGGCGAACGCGCTCGCCGCGGGTGACGCGCGGACGGCCGGGGCGGCGCTGGAGCGGCTGTCGGACATCGCCCGTTCCCGGGCGCGGGCGGCCGGCCTCGGCTTCTCCGGCACGATCGTGGCCTCGCAGCTCTTCATCGTGGTCGGCGAGCTGCTCCAGGCATCCGGCATGACCAAGATCGAGGCGGACCGGATGGCCGGCGTCTGCGAACACCGAGCGGAATCCCGCCCGGACCCGAACGCCCGTTAATCTGCGGAGGTGGGAGTCGATGATCTGTACCCCGCCGCGCGGCTGCCCGCGGCGCAACGCGCGACCGCCGCGGCGGGCCTGGACGCGCTGCTGCTCACCCCCGGTTCCGACCTGCGCTACCTGACCGGCTACGACGCCCGCGAGGGGGAGCGGCTGACCTGCCTGGTGCTGCCCGCCGAGGGTGAACCGACGCTGATCGTGCCGGTGCTGGAACGCCCCGACGCCGAGGCCGCGCCCGGCACCGGTTTCCGGATCGTCGACCACGCCGACGGCACCGACCCGTGGCCGCTGGTGCGGGCGGCGTTGCCCGGCCCGGTCCGTGCCGTCGGCCTGGCCGACCGGATGTGGGCCCAGCAGGTCCTCGCGCTGCGCGACGCGCTGCCCGGCGCGGCCCAGCGGCTCGCCTCCGACGTGCTGCGGGAGATGCGGATCCGCAAGTCGCCGGCCGAAATGGCCGCGCTGGCCGAGGCGGGCGCCGCGATCGACGCGGTGCACCTGCGGATGGGGGAGTGGCTGCGCCCCGGTCGCACCGAGCGGGAGGTCGCCGCCGATCTCGCCGCGGCGATCCGGGCGGCCGGGCACGCCGCTGTCGACTTCGTCATCGTGGCCGCCGGCCCGAACGGCGCGAGCCCGCACCACGGCACCTCGGACCGCCCGATCGGTGCCGGCGAGCCGGTGGTGGTCGACATCGGCGGCACCATGCCGTCGGGCTACCGCTCCGACTGCACCCGCACGTACGTCGCCGGTGGAAGCGCCCCGGCCGAGTTCGCCGACTACTACGCGGTGCTGTGGGAGGCGCAGCGCGCAGCGGTGGCCGCTGTCGCGCCGGGCGTGACAGCCGAGGCCCTCGACGCGGTCGCCCGGGACGTCATCGCCGCCGCCGGTTTCGGTGACGCCTTCCTGCACCGCACCGGGCACGGCATCGGCCTCGACGGCCACGAGGAGCCGTACGTGGTGACGGGCAACCCCCGGCCGATGGAGCCCGGCATGGCCTTCTCGATCGAGCCCGGGATCTATCTGGCCGGGCGGCACGGCGCCCGGATCGAGGACATCGTGGTCTGCACGGGCGACGGCGTACGACGGCTCAACACCACCACCACGGAACTCGTCACGCTGTGACCGCCGGTCACCCCGCGTCGAGGGCCACCAGCCGCTCCCGCACCTCGGCCACGACGGGATGCTCCGGCACCAGGGCCGCCAGGGCGTCGGCGAACGCCCGGCCGGCGGCCAGGTGCCGGTAGTCGCGCAGCGTGTCGAGCGCCGCGAGCAGTTCCAGCCGGACCGGCCCGGGCCGGGACAACTGCTCGCGTACGCGCGGCGGCAACCGCGCGTACGCCTGCGCGCGGAACGCCGGGTCGGTCATCCCGGGCACCTCGAGAAGCAGATCGACCAGTTCGCCGTCGTTCAGGGACGACGGCGAACCGGTGGCGGTGCGGGGCGCGGGCACGACGGTCGCCCGCGGCGGCTCGGCGGCCAGGTGCAGCAGCGCCTGCCGGAGGACGACATAGGACCGGTGCCGCGGGGAGTCGGGCCGGACGATGCCGAAGTGGTCGCCGGGCAGCACTCCGGTGTCCGGGAAGACGCTGCGGGCGGACGCCGGTGACACGACGGCGTCGCTCTCGCCCGCGAACGCCAGCACCCGCATCGACGGTTCGGGCACGTGCACGATCCGGTGCAACACGGCGCGTTGGGCGTCGAGCACCGCGGCGTTGAGCGGCCGTAGTTCCCGCTCCTGCGGGTTGGCGCGCAGCAGCACCCGGCGGGCCGGCAGGCCGAGGTCGGAACCCGCCGTCGGGCAGGCGTACATGAGCAGGAGGCGGATGCGGGCCAGGTCGGGATCGTCGTCGGTCAGCATCCGGGCCAGGGCCCGCTGCGCCACCAGGCCGCCCTGGCTGTGCGTGACCAACGCCAGCCGGGGACAACCGGCGAGATCGTGGCGCAGGAACGTGCGCAGCCCGTCGGCCACCTCGTCGAACGTCGGCACCTGCCGCAGCGGGTGCACGGACAGCAACGACGTGGCGTAGCGGAAGGCGTGTGTCTCCACGTCGGCGAGCGCGGGATCGCGGCGGATCAGATCGCGCCAGGCCGACCACACCTCGTCCGAGGAGAGGAAGCCGTGGACGAACACCACAGTGGTTGTGGCCACGCCGTCACGCTAGCACCGCGCCGCTCGCCGGGGATGGTCCGAAAGCCGTCGCGCCACGTTGTGGCGATTCGGCAAGCCGGGCGCTGTCGAGGGCCGCCAATATGGATAATGACTCCCCGTGAATCAACCGTACGCAATCGACGTCGACTCGGAGTTAGTCGATCTTGGAGCGGTCTCATTGGACCGCCTTCCTGAGCTTGACCAGGAGATTCTCGGTCCGGTCATGGGCCGGCTGCTGCGCCGTGTCGACGATCCCGAGAGCATCACCAGTGGTTACAATCCGCAACGACTCGACTGATTTCGGCCGTCCGGGTGGAGGACGCATGACCGTCACGCTGCCGCTGGACGAGCCGGTGCGGCACCGGCTCGGCCGCCACCACTTCGGGGCCCTGGCGGCGGGCGGCGGCGACGCCGGCACCGTCGATGAGCTCCTGACCGCCGAGCACAGCTGGCGGCTCCTGCAACTGCGCGCCGTGCTGGACGCGGTGGCCGAGACACCGGAGGCGGCGGGTCCGCTGCCGCCGGTGGCCGACGCCTGGGCGCTGCTGGTCGCCGCGCAACGCCACGCCCCGGCCGTCGTCGACCGGCTGCTCGCGCATCCGCACGTCGGCACCTGGGCCGGTTACGTCCTGCGGCGGCTGCGCGGCTCCACAGTCACCGCCGAGGGTCCACTCTGGGTGGACCTCGGGTACCTGCACGCGCTCGCGGCCGCGGCCGGCGTACGCGCGGGCCTGCCGTCGTTCACGCTACGGGTGCCGGTGCGCGACGGGTTCGCCGCGCTGCCGACGCTCGGTGGCGCCGTGCTGCCGGCCGGGCAGCGGTGGGCGGTGGCCGAGGTCGCCGCCGCCGACGGCGAGGCGACGGTCGCGCTGGACGGCCACCAGGTCGCGTTCGACAGCGCGGGCGGCGGCACGGACGGCTGGTTCGCGCTGCCCACCGTCCGGGCCGAGGCCGGAGGGCAGGAGCTGACGGTCGGGCTGGACTTCCTCGACCCGTACCGGAATCTGCGCAGCCCGACCCCGCCGGACCTGGACACGGTCGCGGCGATCGACCGCTGGCGGACACTGCTCACCCAGGCGTGGGAACTGCTCGTCCGGGTGTGCCCGGAACGTGCGGCGCCCATCGCCCGTGGCCTGTTCTCGGTGGTGCCGCAACGCCCCGCGGAGCGGTTCCGCACCATGAGCGCGTCGGCCGGGGACGCGTTCGGCAGCATGCTCATCTCCGAGCCGGAGGACGCGCCGGAACTCGCTGTCACACTGGTCCACGAGTTCCAGCACATCAAGCTCGGCGGCCTGCTGCACCTGACCCCGCTGCTGATCGCCGAGCCGCGGCACAGGCTGTACGCGCCGTGGCGGGACGACCCGCGCCCACTGGGCGGTCTCCTCCAGGGCGTGTACGCCTTCGTGGGAATCACCGAGTTCTGGCGGGCGTACCGTCCGGTGGCCGGCGGCGCGGCACGGACCGTGGCGCACTTCGAGTTCGCCAGGTGGCGGCGGCAGGTCACCGCGACCCTGGCGGAGCTGCGGACCCGGCCCGAGCTGACCGACGTCGGCCGGCGCCTGCTGGCCGGCCTCGCCGACACCGCCGCGACCTGGTGGTCCGAGCCGGTGCCGGCGGAGGTGCTCGCCGCGGCCGACGCCGCTGTGGACGATCACCGGGCCCAGTGGCGGCTGCACCACCGGCGTCCCGACCCGGCGGTGGCGCAGGCGTTCGCGGCGGCCCGGGAGGCCGGTGACGCCCGCCCGGACGGCGGCTACCCGGAGCCGCCGGTCGAGGCGGACGCCGGCGCGCGCCGGCTCGACACCCGCGCGGTGCTGCTGCTGTGGCGGCTCACCGACCCGGAGGGCTTCGCGCGGTTGCGCAAGGACCCGTCGAGCGTCGGCGAGCAGGTCAGCGGCGCGTCCGCGGCCGACCTCGCCTACGCCGCCGGTGAGGTCGGACAGGCACACGAGCTCTATCTGGCGGAGCTGTCGACCGGCTCGGCCAGCCCGTCGGCGTGGGCCGGGCTGGGGCTTACCACAGCCGCGCTGGGCCTCGCCCCGGCGGCCGAGGCGCTGCGAAGCCGGCCCGAGCTGGTCCGGGCCGTGCACCGTCTGCTCCGCGCCGGATCGCCCGTCGACCCGGTGGACCTGGCGGCCTGGGTGGGACCCTCCGCGGGTTGACGCCACAGTCCACGGTGGCGGGCCGTCACCGCCACCGTGGACCCCCGGGCTACAGCGGCATCGGATCCAGGTCGCAGTCACCGCGGACCGTCGGGTCCAGACCGGCGCGGGTCGCCGGGTGCGTGTCGCCGAGGGTCCGGCGGAACGTCGGGCCGATCTCGTCGAGCAGCGCCCGGCCTTCCGTGTCCCGGCCGAGTGCGATCAGATCCATCGCGAGGTTGCCCAGCGCGATCAGCGCGGTCGGGTGCTCCGGCCCGAACACCTCCCGCGCCCGCTCCACCGTCGCCTGGTCAAGCTCGTACGCGGCCCGGTGCTCGCCGAGCACGTAGAGGTCGTTGCCGAGGTTGATGGACGCGGCGAGAGCCAGCGGATGGTCCCCGCCCAGGCGGCGGGTCAGCACCGCCAGGCCCGCCTCGTTCATCGACCGCGCCCGCGCCGCGTCTCCGCGCAGCCGGTGCACGATCGCCGCGTTCGCCCGGGCCGCCACCGTGTACGGGTGCTCGTCGCCGAACAGTTGCCGGTAGTGCTCGCCGATCTCCTCGCTGAGCTGCGCCGCGGCGTCCAGTTCGCCGGTGGCGCGCAGGTCGACGGCGAGACCGAACGCGGCGAGCAGCGTGTCCGGGTGGGCCTCGCCGTACCGGGCGGCGAAGCCGTCGCGTACCTCCTGGGAGAGGGCGCGGGCGGCGACGTGGTCACCTGCCTTGCGCACCGCGGAGGCCAGCCGGCGGCGGGCCAGCAGCGTCTGCGTCTGGGCGCTGCCCCAGACCAGCGGCAGCCGGTCCACCACGTTCTGCATCTCGGCCCGGGCGGGCAGGTACTCGCCCAGTTCCCGCCGGTCGATGATGAGGTTCAGCAGGGACTCCAGCGTCTGTGCGTGGTCCTCGCCGAACAGCAGCACCCGGTGCGCGTAGGTGGCCTGGTCGACGGCGAATGCCCGCCGCATGTCGCCGGTGAGGCGCAGGCTGACGGCGAGGTTGTGGGCGGCGTTGAGCGTGCTCGGGTCGTCCTCGCCGAGCAGGGCCACGTGCCGCCGGTAGACGTCCTCGTCGATCCGGAGGGCCTGGGTGAAGTCGCCGGCGACCCGCAGGTCGGCGGCGACCGCGCCGAGGGCGCTCAACAGCTCCTCGGTGTCCTCGGCGGTGGCGCTCTCGTGGGCCCGCAGGATCCGGGTGTTCAGGTCGGCGGCCTCGGAGTGCCGGCCGAGCCGGTAGAGCATGAAACCGAGCCACTGGCCGACCTGGAGCGTCATCGGGTCGGTCTCGCCGAGCCGCTCCCGCCAGGTCTGGTAGGCGTGCCGGGACAGCTCCAGCGACGCCTCCATGTCGCCCCACCAGTAGAGGTAGCGGGCCTCGTTGTAGACGAGTTGATGCACCCAGCCCTGGGCGGACTCGACCGCGCCGGAGACCAGCACGTGCGGGTACAGGTCGGCGTAGCTCGGCCAGTTGCCGGGCGTGTCCGGGTCGTTGCGGTCGCCGGTGGCGAGCAGCCGGTGGGCGCTGGCGCGCATGGCGTCGCGTTCGGCGTCGTTCATCCGGTCCAGGAGCACCGCCTGGATCAGCCGGTGCATCTGGATCGAGTTGGTGCGGTGGATGACCCGGGCCAGCGCGTACCTGTTGATGTCGCGGATCGCCCGGCCGAGCCGCATCGGGTCGCGCAGCGCGCCGTTGAGGTCGGGGTGGATGTCGGCGTTCTGCGCGCCGCTGAACAGCGTGCGGGGGATGGGCTCCGGGGCGAGGAAGGAACACACCTGCAACAGCCGGAACGCGGCCGGGTTGGCGACCACCAGCCGGTCCAGCGAGACGTTCCACGCGGCCGCCACCGGCAGCTGGTAGTCCATCGGGGGCGCCTGTTCGAGCAGCTCGACCCGCTTCTCCTCGAACAGCCGCAGATACTCCTCGGCCGGCATGCCGGTCTCGGCCCGCCAGGCGGCGGCCTGCTCCAAAGCCAGTGGCAGGTCGCCGAGCGCCTCGGCGAGCCGGTCGGCCTCCTCGTCGGTGAGTTCCGGGCCGCGCCGGCGGAGCAGCTCGACGCTCTCGGTACGGCTGAAGACGTTCACCTCGAGCGTGCGCGCCATGGAGGCCCACTGCGGGTTGCGCGAGGTGATCATGATGCTGCCGGAACCGCCGATGGGCAGGTACGGCAGGAGCACCTCGGGGCTCTCCGCGTTGTCGAAGATCAGCAGCCAGCGCGGGTAGGGCCGCCCGAGCCGCAGCGCCTCCTGCACCGCGAGGCGGGCGCTGCCCACGTCCGGCCCGGCGGTCAGGTTCATCCGGTGGGCCAGCTCGACCAGCGAGGCGCCGATCTGGGTGGCGCGCTCGGCGGGGATCCACCAGATCAGGTCGTACTCGCCCTGATGCTGGTAGACGTACTCGACGGCGAGATGCGATTTGCCCACCCCGCCCATGCCGTGCAGCGCGTGCGGCAGCACCGCCGTGGTGCCGCCCTGAATCTGGCGGTGCAGCAGGGCGAGCAGGTCGGCGCGGCCGGTGAAGTTCGGGTTGCGGGGCGGGACGTTGCCCCAGACGGCGGGGGTCCGGCTGGGGGTGGTGGCGTCCACTGGGGTCGACGACAAACCGGCTCCTTCAGCGGGGACGCTACGGGGGACGTCGGCATCTTCGCCTACCGCCATGATGACATTCGTGCCCCGCGATGCGGGAGTGTCGCGGACGTCGCGTTCGCCCGGCGTGTCCGGCTCGATCGCCTCGCGCAGCCGCCGGGCCCGCCGCAGATAGCGCCCGGACAGCGCGCGCAGCACCGCCGTCTCGATCCGGGCGACGGAACCGGCCGGGTCCAGCGGCGTGCCGTCCGGATCGGACAGCACGCGGCCCCACGCCGCCAGCTCCGGCCGCTCCGGGCCGAGCCGGGCCGCGACCGTCCGCCAGACCCGTACCGTGTCGGCCCGGCGGCCGATCGCCAGCAGCTCCTCCCGGACGCCGGGGCGGAAGTCGACGCCCGCCCGCCCCGGCCGCGGCTCGACCAGCGGCCCGGTGAACACCTCGGCGAGGTGCACGTCGCCGGCCTCCGGCACCACCTCGTCGCGGACCACCGCGATCACCGCCGGCTCCAGCGGCGCCGCGGCCAGGCCGGTGGCCAGCCGCAGCGCCGTCGGTGAGGCCCAGGAGACGAACTCGCGTAGCGCCGCCGCCGGATCCCACCGCTGCGGCGCCCGCCGTCGCGGCGGTTGCGGCGCCCGGGCGTACGCCAGCACGGCGGGCAGGTCGACCCAGCGCGGATGACGGCCCGCGATCAGGTCCACCCAGGCGGCCAGCCAGCGGGTCCGCAGCTCCACCACGGGCACCGGGATGGCGTCGGGGTCCGCCCGGCGGCCCAGGTCGGGCAGCGCCCGCAGCGGGTCCGGCTGCCGCCACCACAGGCGGGCGTTCGGCACCCCGGCCCGGGGCGCCCGCAGGCCCAGACGCTGCGCGGCGAGGCCGCCCCGGTGCCACATCTGCTGCGGCAGCAGGTGCACGACGGCCACCGGGTGGCGTTGCGCCCACGCGCGCAGGTGCGGCAGCGCCGCGCCGCTGCGCCAGGCCGGGGCGGCCCCGTCGGAGAGCACCAGGACGATCCGGTGCCGCCGTACCGCCGGCAGTCCCGTCCCCGCGGGCACGGCCGGGCCGTGACGACCGTGGCGCAGCATCACCTCCTCGGGGCCGGTTCCGCCGGTATCGAGGCGGCACACGCGTACGTCGTGGAAGGCCACGTGCCGGCGCAGCAGCGTGACGAAGGTCCGCACCCGGGCCGACCAGACCGACATCGACGGGTGGTCGTCCACCACGAGCACCGCGTCCCAGCGAGCCCGGGCGGCCCGCCGCAGCACGGGCCGGACCAGGCCCGCCTCGGCCTGCGCGGCGGTGGCCTCCTCGTCGTACACGATCAGTTCCCGCGGCGAGACCAGCCGCCGGAAGGGACGCAGCACCTCGGCGAGGTTCTCCTCGCCGGAGGCCGTGCCGGCACCGGCCGGGCCGACGGCGAGCCGGGCCGGCACCGTCATTCCGGGTCCGCCGTCGGCCCGCCACGCCACAGCACCTCGGCGAGACGGTCCCAGTCGGCCTCGCCGCCGTCGGCGGTGGCGAGCTGCACCGCGTCGAGGAGCTGGTCCAGCGTCGGCGGGTCCGGATCGCGTTGCCGGTCCAGGAACGCCCGCACCAGCCCCGCGGCGGCCGCAGGGCGCTCGGCGAAGTGGGCCTCCACCATCCCCAGCAGGGTCGCCTCGTCCGGGTCGGCCATCCGCAGCCGCAGGCAGTGGCGCAGGAACGCCGGCGGGAACGCCCGGTCCTCGGTGCAGGTCATCACCACGAGCGGGAACTCGTGGCACCGGATCCGGCCGCCGCGCACCGTTGCCCGGCCGCCCGGGTCGGCCGTGTGCACCGTCACCTCGGGGCTGCGCGGCGCCGCCCGGACCAGCTCGGGAACGGCGAAGCCGCCGTCGTCGAACACGGTACGCAACTGCTGGGGCAGGTCGATGTCGCTCTGGTCCAGCTCGTCGATGAGCAGCACCCGGGGGGTGCGGTAGGGCAGCAGCGCGGTGCCCAGAGGCCCGAGACTGAGGTGCTCGCCGAGTTCCTCCCCGACGGACCGGCCGGGGCTCTGCCCGGCGCGCACCCGCCCGAGCGGGTCGTGCTGCCAGAGGCCGGCGCGGACCGTGTCGTGCGTGCTGACCGGCCAGTGCAGCACCCGGCCGAGGCCCAGCTCCCGGGCGATCCGGTAGGCCAGGCTGGACCGGCCGGACCCGGCCCGGCCGGTGACCAGCAGCGGGCGGCGGAGCAGCAGCGCCGCGTTGACGACGTCCACCTCGCGCGGGTCCGGCTGGCGGGTCGTGACCGGGCCGAGCCGGCGCTCCCGGTCCGGATCCTCGGCGGGCGCCGGCGGCTCGTCCGGCCCGCCGTCGAAGGCACGCCAGCGTGGCGGTGCCGGCCAGCGCCGGTCCCGCTCGGCCGGGTCGATCGGTTCCCCGGTGCCCCGGTAGACGCGCCAGCCGGCGCTCTCCGGCGCGCTCATGCCGGCCACCCCAGCCGGTCGTCCGGCCGGTTCAGCTCCGGGGTGCGGTCCGGGTCGTCCCAGAGCACCACCAGGTGGCGGCCGTTGTGGCGGTCGGTGTGCGGCTCCAGGGCGAGCGCGTCCAGCCGCGCCCGCCGGGCGTGCACCGGGAGGCGCGCGATGCGTCCGTCGGCGGTCATGTCCCGGATCTCCTCCCAGAACTCGGTGTCGGACGGGCGGGTGCGGTGCCAGACGATCACCGGCAGGCCCGCCCGCAGGGCGGTCATCACTTCCTTGAAGCCGAACCGGTTCTCCGGCGGCGTCGCCGGCGCGGAGCTGAGCAGCAGCGTCGACCAGCTCAGGTCGGCGGTCAGCTCGGCCTCCAGCCGGGTGAAGTACGCCGTGCCATCGGGCCGGCTGCGGAAGAGGCGGCTGTGCGCCGGCTCGGCCTGGAGGTGTTCCCAGCGGCGCCGCCACGCGCGGTGCCATTCGGGCTGGCGCAGCCGGTCGAGACTGCGGACGACCACCGGGTAGTCCATCGCCAGCACCTTCTGCTCCAGGTGGGCGCTGGCCGCCTCCTTACGCCACCAGGCGACGTCCTCGTTGAGCAGCTCCACCGGCAGGACCAGCTCGACGGCGACGTCGGCCCGCCGGTCCGACCACTCGATCTCCATCTGGTGGACGATCCGCTCCACAGTCGCCTCCAGGTCCGCGTACGCGACGTCGGTGAGCTGGCCGTGGCGGCGGGAGTGCCAGCCCTGCGCGCCCTGCCACTGCCGGTAGTGGGAGACGGTGTAGACGGTGCTGCCGGGGGCGAGGTCCGGCTCGACCTGGATCACCAGGTAGACGTACGGCTCGGGGGTCTGGTCGCCGGCGTTGACCCGCGCCCGCCGCAGGTCTAGGTCCCCGGTCAGGCCCAGCAGGCTGGCCTGCCGCTGGTTGCGGTCGCGGATCGCGCGGGCCGTGGCGGTGTCCACCTCGTGCTCCAGCAGGACCAGGAAGAGCATGTTCGGGGGCAGCCCGCGTGCGGGCGCGTTCTGGCCGGTCAGGTAGACGAAGACGTCCCAGGCGCTGACGCACCACGACGGGGGCGTGGCGGTCGTGTGGGCGGTGGCCCGCTGGTAGAGCCAGCCGAGCGAGTCCGGTCGGTGCGTGGACAGCGCCGGGCGCAGCCTGGTCCAGTCCTCGGGGGTCAGCAGCTCCACCACGTCCATCTCGTGGCGCAGCCGGTGCAGCCGGCCGAGCTGAGCCGCGGCCGGCCCGAAGAGGGCGACGACGTCGACCAGGGCGCCCAGGTCGCCCCGGCAGCCGCGGACGATCTCCGCGCTCTGCGCGCGGGGGTTGCGGTAGTCGTCGAGGCCCTGGTCGGACAGCCGCTCGCGCAGCCGGACGACCAATTGCTGGCGGCTGTCGGCCTCCTGGAGCAGGCGCATCCCGGACAGCAGCTCGACCAGTTCCTCCTCGATGCGGTGCCGGGGATCGGCGCCGGGAGACGGAAGCTGCGTCATGTGCCATCCGGTTCGTCACGCGGCTGGGGAACAGGGCCGACCTGCGGTGCCGCGACGGCACGGCGACGGGCGGCGGCGATGGACGTCCATGATCGCAGTAGGGGAGACCGTCTCACGTAGACTGTCCGGTCTCCGACACCGGCGGCGTAATCCATCGGCACCCTCCGATCGATGACGGCCGAGCACGCACCATTCTGACGGTCTGGTCAAGTGGCGACCACGGGGTGTGCGCGGAGGCGCTCCCTGCCCTACCCGAACGACCGTTAAGCTGAACGTGTCCGTACCCCGGACGCCGCACCGGCTCACCCACCCCACGGAGCTCACCGCGCTATGAACGTCGACCGGATCCTGCCCACCGGCGAGGCCCACGACCTGCTGGACCTCGCCACCGAACTCGCCGACCGCGAGCTGGCCCCGGCAGCCGCCGGGTTCGAGTCCCGCGGCGAGTTCCCCCGGGAGGTGCTGCGCACCCTGGGCCGGGCCGGCCTGCTCGGCCTGCCGTACGCCGAGGAACACGGCGGCGCCGACCAGCCCTACGAGGTGTACCTCCAGGTGCTGGAGATCCTCGCCAGCCGGTGGCTCGCCGTGGCCGAGGCGGTCAGCGTGCACACGCTGTCCTGCTACCCGCTGGCCCAGTTCGGCACCGACGAGCAGCGCAAACTGCTGCCCGACATGATCGGGGGGGAGCTGCTCGGGGCGTACTGCCTCTCCGAGCCGCAGGGTGGCTCGGACGCCGCGTCGCTGACCACGCGGGCGGTACGCGACGGCGGCGGGTACGTGGTGACCGGCACCAAGGCGTGGATCACGCACGCCCGGGTCGCCGACTTCTACAACATCTTCTGCCGCACCGGCGGCCCCGGCCCGAAGGGCATCTCCTGCCTGCTGGCCGACCGGTCCACCCCGGGCATCCACCCGCAGGCCGCCGAGCGCACCATGGGCCTGCACGCCTCGCCGATCGCGCAGATCGCCTTCGACGACGCCCGGGTGCCGGCGGAGCGGCTGATCGGCGGCGAGGGCGCCGGGTTCACCATCGCCATGTCCGCGCTGGACTCGGGTCGCCTGGGCATCGCCGCGTGCGCGGTGGGCCTGGCCCAGGGCGCGCTGGACTACGCCGTCGGGTATGCCCGGGAGCGCAGTCAGTTCGGCCGCCCGATCATCGACTTCCAGGGGCTCGGGTTCAACCTGGCCGACGCCGCCACCCAGATCTCCGCGGCCCGGGCGCTCACGCTCGCCGCCGCGCGGCTGCGCGACGCGGGCCGCCCGTACTCGATCGAGGCGGCGAAGGCGAAGCTGTTCGCCACCGACGTGGCGATGCGGGTGACCACCGACGCGGTGCAGGTGCTCGGCGGCGCCGGGTACGTCGTCGACCACCCGGTCGAGCGGTACATGCGCGAGGCCAAGGTGCTGCAGATCGTCGAGGGCACCAACCAGATCCAGCGGCTGGTCATCTCCCGCGCGCTGGCGAGGGGCTAGCCTGTCGCGGTGACCTTCCCCCGGATCACCGTGGACCCCGACGTCATGGGGGGTGCGCCCTGCGTGCGGCAGTCACGCATCCCCGTGGCCACCCTGCTGGCCATGATGGCCGAGGGCATGTCCGTCACCGACATCCTCACCGACCTGCCGTTCCTGGACGAGGAGGACATGGCGGAGGTGCTGAACTACGCCGCGGACGCGGTGCGCGACCGGACGGCGCGCTGAGGGTCACCGCGGCGGGCCGGGTGCGGCGTGGGAGCGCTTTTCCGGCTAGGGTGCAGCGCGTGGAGGAGATCGACCGTGCCATCGTCGCCGCGCTGACCGGGGACGGTCGGCTGTCGTACACGGACCTGGCCGAGCGGGTGGGCCTGTCGGTGTCGGCCGTGCACCAGCGGGTCCGCCGGCTGGAGCAGCGCGGGGTGATCAAGGGGTACGCCGCGCGGGTGTCGTTCGAGGCGCTGGATCTGCCGCTGACCGCGTTCGTGGCGATCCGGCCGTTCGACCCGTCGCAGCCGGACGACGCGCCGGATCGGCTGGCGCACCTGCCCGAGATCGACTCGTGCTACTCGGTGGCGGGGGAGGACTTCTATCTCCTGCTGGTGCGGGTGGCCAGCCCGGCCGACCTGGAACGGGTGCTGCAGGAGATCCGCACCTCCGCGAACGTCACCACGCGCACGACGGTGGTGCTGTCCACGCCGTACGAGAACCGGCCGCCGAAGATCAGTGGCGAGCTGTCCGGTCGGGGGCGTCCCCGGCCGGCGTCGGAGCCGGCAGGTTCCACCGCCTGATCACCCGCCGGCCGTGCTCGTGTCCGAGCACGCTGAGCGTCGCGGTGTCCAGCCGCAGCAGCGCGCCGGCCGAGGGCGGCAGCCCGATCCAGCGCGCGCCGAGCACCCGCAGGCTGTGTCCGTGCCCGACCACTGCGACGTCGCCCTGCTCCAGCAGCGCTGCGACCCGGTCCAGGACCCGGTCCAGGCGGTCGCCCACCTGGTGCGGTGACTCGCCGCCGGGGCCGCCGTCGGTCCAGATCGACCAGCCCGGCCGTTCCCGCTGGATGTCCGCGGTGGTGCGGCCCTCGTACTCGCCGTAGTTCCACTCGGCCAGGTCGGGTTCGACCGCGTCGACGGTGAGCCCGGCCAGGGCGGCGGTGCGGGTGGCGCGCCGCCGGGGGCTGGACAGCACCCGGGCGAAGCGCCGGCCGGCGAGCAACGG
This sequence comes from Micromonospora sp. NPDC049151, assembly GCF_040648395.1. NCBI lineage: Bacteria > Bacillati > Actinomycetota > Actinomycetes > Micromonosporales > Micromonosporaceae > Micromonospora > Micromonospora sp. NPDC049151. The sequence goes on along the minus strand of NZ_JBEZDP010000019.1, from coordinate 47,989 downwards.
GGCCAGCGCGGCCGCCTGCCGCTCGCCGTCGGGGGTCAGGTCGAGATCGGTGTACGAGGTGTGCTGGTGGGCGGCGCTCCAGGTGGTCTCGCCGTGCCGGATCAGCAGGATCTCGTTCACCGGCCCAGTCAACCACGCCGGGGCGGAGCCGGCCCGCCGAAGGTATACCGGGAAGGCGGCGCTACCGGGTCGCCGGCGCGGGCTCGGTGTCGCGTGCCGGCTCCGGCCGGCCGGGCGCCTGTTCCCGGTCCGGCGCGCGGCCGGAACGCAGTTGCAGGACCGCGACGGAGACCAGCACCAGCGCGCCCCCGGCGAGCTGCGCGGGGGTCAGTGTCTCGCCGAGGGTGAGCGTGGCCAGCGCGGCGGTGACCACCGGTTCGAAGGTGGACAGGATGGCCGCGGTCGACGGACCGGTCCGCTTCAGGCCGGCGAAGAAGGCCAGCATCGCCACGACCGTGGAGACCACGGCGATGGCGGCCAGCCAGAACCATCCGCGCCACCCGAAGCTGAGGTCGACGCCGCCGGTGAGCAGGGCGCGACCGCCGAGGGTGCCGGCGGCGCCGGTCATCACCAGCGCCGACAGCGCCACGGGTGCCAGCCGGTGCACGACGGTGTCGGAGACCAGGATGTAGACCGTGTAGGTGACGGCGGCGGCGAAGGCCAGCAGCGCCCCGAGCGGATGGAAGCCCGCGCCACCGGCGCCGAGCAGCACCAGCAGCGTCCCGCCCGAGGCGGCCACCAGCGCCGCGCCACGTCGCCGCGTGAGCCGGTCCCGGCCGAGCAGCACCGCCGCCACTGTGACCAGGACCGGGTACGTGTAGAGGATCAGCGCCAGCAGGGACGCGTCCATCAGTTCCAGTGCGGCGAAGTACAGGCTCGCCTGCGTGGCGTATCCGACCGCGCCCAGCCCGAGGGCGACGGCCGCGATCCGGCCGCGCCTCGTCGCCGGCCGCCCGCCGCCCGCGTCGCCCGGCCCCGGTGTCACGCGGCGCAGGCCGGGCCGCACGAGCAGGACGAGTCCGAGCAGTACGGCGGCCAGGCCGAAGCGCACCAGCAGCAGCGCGGTGGGGGAGACCCCGGCGTCGTACGCGAGCTTGCCGAAGACGGCCATCGCGCCGAAACAGGCGGCGGACAGGAGACACAGTGCGGCACCCACGCGCCAAGGATCACCGGAGCCGACTGCCCAGGTCCAGCGATGAATTCCGCAGCTGAATCATTAGGATTCCCGCATGATCGAGCTGGACCTGCGGCGGTTGCGCTTCCTGCGGGAGTTCGAGGAACGCGGCACGATGGCCGCTGTCGCCACGGCTCTGGGCTACAGCCCGTCGACTGTCTCGCAGCAGCTTGCCCCTGCTGGAGAAGGAGGTGGGCGTCCGGCTGCTGGGCCGGGCGGGTCGCGGCGTACGGCTCACCGAGGCCGGGCACGTGCTCGCCCGGCACGCCCGGGTGCTGCTGTCGGCGGCGGAGGCGGCGGAGGCGGACCTGGCCGCCCTCGACGGTGACGTCCGGGGAACCGTCCGGGCGGGCGGCCTGCAGTCGGCGGCGCGCCGCCTGCTCGTGCCGGCCGTCGCCCGGATGGGAGCCGAGCACCCGCGGGTCCGGGTGGAGATCTTCGAGCTGGAACTCGAACAGTCCCTGCCGGGCCTGCGCCTGGGCAGTGTCGACCTGGTCATCGGCGACGAGTACGACAGCCAGCCCCGACCTCGGCCGGCGGGGCTCCGTTTCACGCTCCTGCTCGAGGAGCCCTTGCGGCTCGTGCTTCCCGCCGCTCATCGTCTCGCCCGGCCCGGGGGACACGTAGCGGTCAACGACCTGCGGTCCGATGGACCGCCTCCGCCGAGGGCACCGGGCACCACGCCATGGTGGTCGGGACGTGCCGCCGTCTCGGTGGCTACGAACCGGACCTGCGGCACCGTTCCAGCGATGCGGACGTGCAGCTGGAGCTGGTCCGGGCCGGGGCCGCTGTCGCCCTGATGCCGGCGTTGACGCTGCCCGGGGACGACCCGGCGCTGGCGGTCCGGGGCATCGCCGAGACCGACCTCCGGCGTCGCCTGGTGGTTGTCACCCGGGACACGCCACCGGCGCCGGCGCTCACCGCGTTCCTGACCGCCGTCACGGACCGGGTGCGTGACCTGGGCCGGTAGGTGCCCACCTTCAACCTATTGTCCTAGGACGCCCTACGCGATGTACGCCGGGCAACAACGTTTGCGACGACCGGCACCGGGGACGCGACAAGGGCAAGGCTCAGCCGGACGATCGGAGGGCGACATGAGCTTCACCGACAAGGCGAAGAACAAGGCCCAGGAGATGAGCGGCATGGCCAAGGAGCGGATCGGCGACGTCACCGACAACGAGCGGTTGCGGGCCGAGGGCGCCTCCGAGCAGAGCACGGCGCGCGCCCGGCAGGCCGGGGAACACGCCAAGCAGGCCGGCCGCGACGCCAAGGACGCCTTCACCAAGTGAGTACGCGAACGGCGGGCCACCTCATCGCAGAGGTGGCCCGCCGTCGGGTGTCCGGGATCAGTCGTCGCGGTGCGCGAGCCACCAGGCCTGGCCGGCCTCCGGCAGCGTGTCGATCGGGTCGTAGTAGGCGTACCGCTTGTTCAGTGCCTCCAGGTCGGCCGACTCGATCGAGGTGCGGTAGTTCTTCGTCCAGTACGAGATGCCGCGCTCACGGTCGTAGTCGGTGAGCATGTGCACCCAGCGCTTGCCGACGAACGGCACGTCGCAGACGATCCGCGGGGTGGCGTAGCCGGGCAGGTAACCCATGATGTCGTGCTGGAGCTGCTGGGCGTGCCACACCGGGACCCGCCAGTGCTCGGCGTTGGGGATCATGTCGCACATGTAGAAGTAGTACGGCAGGATGCCCGCCTCGCCCTGGAGCGCGAAGCAGAGGTCGAGCAGGTCGGAGCTGGTGGCGTTGACGCCGCGCATGAGCACGCCCTGGTTGCGCACGTCGCGTACGCCGACGTCGAGTGCGGTCTGTGCGGCCTTGGCGACCAGCGGGGTCAGCGACTGGGCGTGGTTGACGTGCGTGTGGATGGCCAGGTTGACGCCACGTCGGGCGGCGGTGCGGGCGACCCGCTCCAGGCCCTCGACCACGTCGGGCTGGAGCCAGTGCTGGGGCAGACCCATGAGCGCCTTGGTGGCGAGCCGGATGTCGCGGATCGTCTCGATCTCCAGCAGGCGCATCAGGTACGACTCGAGGTTGCGCCACGGCACGTTGGCGACGTCACCGCCGGAGACGACCACGTCGCGTACGCCGGGGTGGGCCTTGAGGTAGGTGATGTGGGCGTCGTAACGGTCGACGGGCTTCAGGGTGAGCTTGAGCTTGTCGACGGCAGGGGTGGAGTTGCCGACGAGGTCCATGCGGGTGCAGTGGCCGCAGTACTGCGGGCAGGTGGAGAGCAGCTCGGCGAGGACCTTGGTGGGGTAGCGGTGGGTGAGCCCCTCGGCGACCCACATGTCGTGCTCGTGGAGGCTGTCGCGGCTGGCGTACGGGTGCGAGGGCCAGTCGGTGCGCCGGTCGGAGGCGACCGGGATCATGTAGCGGCGGATCGGGTCGGCGAGCAGCGCCTCGGTGCTCATCGGCTCATGCGGCACCATGGTGTTGACCATCTGCGGCGGCACCAGCATGGACATGGTGGCCAGCGCCTTCTGGTCGGCCTCCAGGTCGGCGTAGAACGTCTCGTCGACGGTGTCGCCGAGGACGGCGCGGAGCTGCTTGATGTTCTTGACGCAGTTGACCCGTTGCCACTGGGCGTTCTCCCACTGGTCGCGGGTGACGTGGCGCCAGCCGGGGAAGCGGGTCCAGTCGGGTTCGACGAGGGGCGCGCGGCGGTATTCGTAGGGCTGTCCGGCGGTCGGAACGGCGACCGGTGCGGGGCGGGGCGTCGGGATGGTCTCCACCGGTTGGGTCTGGGTCACGGCCCCTCCTCGTCAGCGTGCGGGTTGATCAACGGATGCGTAGGCTACTGGAAAATCTGCGGTGAAGAAATTAGTCTGCCGGAAGTTTTCCCGCGACGCGAGTCCTGACCAGGGGTTCGGGCGGCTGGACATAGGGGGTCGGCGTGACGTCACCGGTGGGTCTGCACCGAGTAGTGGAACCGGCGGGGGTGCTCCCGCAGGCGGCCTGGCGGCTGGACCCGGACCCGCGGATCGCGGCGAACGAGGTGCGGATCCGGGTCGAGCGGCTGAACCTGGACGCGGCGAGTTTCCGGCAGCTGGCGGAGAAGCACGGCGGTGACGGGGACAAGGTCCGCGCCGAGGTGCTGGAGATCGTGTCGACCCGGGGGAAGATGCAGAACCCGGTGACCGGTTCCGGCGGCATGCTGATCGGCACCGTCGAGGAGGCGGGCCGCCGCTCGCCGCTGGGGCTGAAGCCGGGTGACCGGGTGGCGACGCTCGTGTCGCTGACGTTGACGCCGCTGACGATCACCGACGGGCTGGCCCGGTGGGACGGGCGCAGCGAGCAGGTGCCGTGTGACGGGTACGCGATCCTGTTCGCCCGGTCGATCGCGGCGGTGCTGCCGCCGGACCTGCACCCGGAGTTGTCCCTGGCGGTGCTGGACGTGTGCGGGGCGCCGGCGTTGACGGCGCGGGTGGTGGCCGAGCAGGTGGCGCGGCGCTCGCGCGAGGGTGATCCGCGTCCGGTTTCGGTGGCGGTGATCGGTGGCGCTGGCAAGAGCGGGTCGTTGTCGCTCGCGGCGGCGCGGCGGGCGGGTGCCGCCCGTACCGTCGGGGTGGTTCCGGTGGAAGCGGAGCGGGAGGCGCTGACGGCGGCCGGGCTGGCCGACGCGGTGGCGCTGGCTGACGCGCGGGATCCGGTGGGGTTGTCGACGGCGGTGACGACGGCGCTGGGTGTGCCGGCGGACGTGACCGTGGTGTGCGTGGACGTGCCGGGGTGTGAGCACGGCGCGGTGCTGGCCACGGCGGACGGCGGTACGGTGATCTTCTTCTCGATGGCGACGAGTTTCGCGGCGGCGGCGTTGGGCGCGGAGGGCCTGGCGGCGGACGTGACGATGCTGGTGGGCAACGGGTACGTGCCGGGGCACGCGGCGCTGGCGCTGGATCTGTTGCGGGCCGAGCCGGGGGTGCGCGGCCTGTTCGAGGCGCGTCTTTCGGCAGACTGACACCATGACGAACCCCTCGACGCTGTATCGCGGCGGAGTGCTGCACTGTCCGGCCGACCCGAGCGCGACGGCGCTGCTGGTGCGCGACGGGCGGATCGCCTGGTTGGGTACGGACGCGGAGGCGCCGCGCGCGGACCGGGTGGTGGAGCTGGGTGGTGCGCTGGTGACGCCGGCGTTCGTGGACGCGCACGTGCACGCGACGGATACCGGGTTGGCGTTGTCGGGGCTGGATCTGTCGGCGGTGCGGTCGGCTGGTGAGTTGCTGGAGGCGGTGTCGGCGTTCGCGGCGCGGCTGCCGGGTGACGCGGTGGTGCTGGGACACGGCTGGGACGAGTCGGGCTGGGCGGATGCGGTGTTGCCGGGTGCGGCGGCGCTGGGTCGGGCGGCCGGTGGGCGGCGGGTGTATCTGTCGCAGGCGTCGATCCATTCGGCGCTGGTGTCGGCGGAGTTGCTGGCGGCGTGCCCGGAGGTGGTGTCGGCGGCCGGGTACGACGCGTCGGGGTGGTTGCGGCGCGACGCGCATCATGTGGTGCGGGCGGCGGCGTTCGGGTCGGTGACGCGGGCGCAGCGGGTGGCGGCGCAGCGGCGGGCGTTGACGCACGCGGCGTCGCTGGGTATCGCGGCGGTGCACGAGTGCGGTGGGCCGGACATCTCCGACGAGGAGGACTTCACCGGGCTGCTGGCGATCTCGGGGGCCGGGGTGCCGGAGGTGTACGGGTACTGGGGTGAGCTGCTGGGCGCGGCGAAGGCGCGGGAGCTGGGCGCGGTGGGCGCGGGTGGTGACCTGTTCGCCGACGGGGCGCTGGGGTCGCGGACGGCGCACGTGTCGGCGGCGTACCTGGACGGTGAGGCGGGGGCGTGCGGACACGGGTACGTGTCGGCGGAGCAGGTCCGTGATCATCTGCTGGACTGTGCGGCGCACGGGTTGCAGGGCGGGTTCCACGCGATCGGGGACGCGGCGATCGGCACGGTGCTGGAGGGGTTCGGTCTGGCGGCGCGGTCGCTGGGTGTGGACCGGTTGCGGGCGGCGCGGCACCGGGTGGAGCACGCGGAGATCATGAGCAAGGCGTTGATCGCCGGGTTCGTGGAGTTCGGGATCGTGGCGTCCATGCAGCCGGCGTTCGACAGGTTGTGGGGCGGCGCGGGCCGGATGTACGAGTCGCGGCTGGGGTTGGCGCGGTCGTTGGAGTCGAATCCGATGGGTGCGATGCACGGCGTCGGGGTGGCGTTGGCGTTCGGGTCGGATTCGCCGGTGACGCCGCTTGATCCGTGGGGGTCGGTGCGGGCGGCGGCGGCGCATCACAATCCGGCGCAGCGGATGAGTGTGCGGGCGGCGTTCGCGGCGCACACGCGCGGCGGGTGGCGGGCGGTGCACCTGGACAACGAGGGTGTGCTGGCGTTGGGGGCCCCGGCGACGTTCGCGGTGTGGGACACCCCGGCGGGCGTGGAGCGGGGTTTGCCGGTGGTGCTGGCGGAGGATCCGGAGTTGCGGGGGGCGGACGATCCGACGCCGCTGCCGGTGTGCCGGGCCACTGTGTTGCGCGGTGACGTGATCTATCAGGAAGGGTCTTCGTGACAGGGAAGCTTGGGCTGGATCCGGCGCTGGTGGCGCGGGCGCGGGAGTTGGCGCGTCGCGCGGGGCAGCCGGTGGTGGATCTGGCGCGCAGCCACACCACGGTGTCGGTGGAGCGGGCGGTGCTGCGGCTGGCCGGGGTGTCCGGCGCGGACCCGGACGGCATTCCGTGGGTGAACCGGCTCGTGGACGCGGTGGTCGCGGACGTTGGCCTGGGGCACGGGGTGGCGGCGCCGGTGTTCGACGCGCTGGCGCGTGAGGGCATCGCCGATGTGACGTTGCTGGCGCAGAAGGCGGCGGCCGGGTCGGTGCGGTTCGCGCAGCCGTCGGGGAAGGCGGCGACGGCTGCGCGGCGGGCGTCGCGTAAGGCGGTGGCGGCGGGGATCCGCGGCATCGACAGGCGGCGGGCGGAGCGGGACCGGCTGGTGAAGCGGTTCGGTGATCCGGCGCGGCGGCCGTGGATCTATCTGATCGTGGCGACGGGTGACATCTACGAGGACATTCCGCAGGCGCAGGCGGCGGCGCGGGCCGGCGCTGACGTGATCGCGGTGATCCGGTCGACGGGGCAGTCGCTGCTGGACTACGTGCCGGAGGGGGCGACCCGGGAGGGGTTCGCCGGCACGTACGCGACGCAGGAGAACTTCCGGTTGATGCGGGCGGCGCTGGACGAGTCGTCGCGGGAGCTGGGCCGGTATGTGCGGTTGACGAACTACGCGTCGGGTCTGTGCATGCCGGAGATGGCGACGCTGGCCGGCCTGGAGCGGCTGGACATGATGCTCAACGACTCGATGTACGGGATCCTGTTCCGCGACATCAACCCGATCCGCACGTTCGTGGACCAGCGGTTCTCGCGGCAGGTGCACGCGCGGGCGGGGATCATCATCAACACCGGTGAGGACAACTACCTGACCACCGCGGACGCGGTGGACGAGGCGCACACGGTGACGGTGTCGCAGTTGCTGAACGAGTTCTTCGCGCACGAGGCGGGGCTGGCGGACTGGCAGCTGGGGCTGGGGCACGCGTTCGAGATCAACCCGGATGTGCCGGAGTCGTTCCGGTTGGAGCTGGCGCACGCGTTGCTGGCGCGGGAGTTGTTCCCTGACGCGCCGTTGAAGTGGATGCCGCCGACGAAGCACATGACCGGTGACGTGTTCCGGGGCAACCTGCTGGACGGGTTCTTCAACCTGGTGGGCACGATGACCGGGCAGGGGATCCTGCTGGTGGGGATGATGACCGAGGCGGTGGTGACGCCGTGGCTGTCGGACCGGGACATCGCCCTGCAGAACGTGCGGTACGTGCTGGGCGCGGCGGGCGGGTTGCACGAGGACTTCGTGCCGGCGCCGGGCGGGTTCATCCAGGCGCGGGCGCACCGGGTGCTCGGTGAGGCGGTGGACCTGCTGGAGCGCATCGGGGACCAGTCGTTGCTGACGGCGATCGCCGAGGGCACGTTCGGGATCATGAAGCGGCCGGCGGACCGGGGCAAGGGCCTTTCCGGGGTGGCGCGGCACGAGGCGGACTACTACAACCCGGCCACGGAGATCCTGGAGCAGCCGGCATGAGCGAGCGCACCGAGCGAAGCGAGGGCCGTGAGGCCATGCCCGGCCAGCACAGCATGAGCGAGAAGACGGTCGTGCGGCCGTACGGGGACACCACAGGTGACGGCATGGTGCAGGTGTCGTTCACGTTGCCGGTGCCGCACGACAAGCGGGCCGAGGGCGCGGCGGTGCAGCTCGCGAACAAGATGGGCATGGACCCGGCGATGCTGGTGCACGCCAAGCCGATCGGCGACGGGTTCACGTTCTTCGTGGTGTACGGGCGGGTGAACCACCTGGTGGACCTGGCGAAGGTGCAGGTGGTGGAGCGTGACTATCCGCTGCTGTCGGCCAAGGAGGTCAACGCGGTGGTGAAGCGGCGGCTGCGCCGCAAGCTGTCGGTGGTGGGCGCCTGCATCGGCACCGACGCGCACACCGTGGGCATCGACGCGATCCTCAACGTCAAGGGCATCGCCGGCGAGAAGGGCCTTGAGTACTACCGGGAGCTGAAGGTCACGAACCTCGGCGCGCAGGTGAGTGTGCCGGAGTTGGTCGAGGCGGCCCGGCGGGAGAAGGCGGACGCGGTGCTGGTGTCGCAGGTGGTGACGCAGCGCGACGCGCACCTGCACAACACGCGGGAGATGTCGGCGGCGTTCCGGGAGGCGATGCCGGCCGGCCGCCGGCCGCTGCTGATCGTCGGCGGGCCGCGCTTCGACGAGACGATGACCGGTGAGCTGGGCGTGGACCGGATCTTCGGCCGTGGCACCACCCCGGGTGAGGTCGCCAGTTACCTCGTGCATGCCCTGATCACCTCCAGGAAGGCGAACACCTGATGAGCGATTCCCGTGTCGGTCTTACCGTCGTCCACCGCCGGTATGTGCCGTACTCCCACGCCCACTACGCGGGCAACCTGGTCGACGGGGCGTACGCGCTGGGGTTGTTCGGTGACGTGGCGACCGAGGTGTGCATCCGCACCGACGGTGACGAGGGATTGTTCGCCTCGTACGCCGACGTGCAGTTCCGGGCGCCGATGAAGGCCGGTGACGTGCTGGAGGTGACCGCGACGGTGACCCGGGTGGGCACCCGCAGCCGCACCATCGACTTCGCCGCGACTGTGGTGTGCCGGGGCCGCCCGGACAGGGGCGAGTCGGCCGCCGAGGTGCTCGACGAGCCGATCGTGGCGGTCACCGCGACCGGCACGGTGGTCGTGCCAGCGTCGGCGTGAGCGCGAGGAGCGAGCCGGGGTTGCGAGCCCCGCAGTCGCGAACGAAGGACGGCCCAGCGTGAGCGCGAGGAGCGAGAACGAAGGGCGGCCGGGCGTGAGCGTCGTCGTCTGCGCCGACGTCGGGTCGACGTACACGAAGGCCGCGGTGGTGGACCTCGACGGCGGCCGGCTGGTCGCGGCGGCGTCGGCGCCCACCACGGTGGGCACTGACGTGCTGCACGGCCTGGACGCCGCGGTCGGCGCGGCCACCGCGTCGGCCGGGGTCGCTGAGGTGCCCTGGTACGTGTGTTCGTCGGCCGGGGGTGGGCTGCGCCTCGCGGTGGTGGGTTACGAGCCCCTCGTCACCGCTCAGGCGGGCCGGCGGGTCGGTCTGTCGGCGGGCGCGAACGTGGTGCACGTGGCGGCGGGCCGGATGTCGGGCGCGGACGTGGCGGCGTTGCGGGCGGCCCGCCCGGACGTGGTGCTGCTGGTGGGTGGCACCGACGGCGGGGACGCCGAGACGGTCACCCACAACGCGACGCGGCTGGCGAAGGCCCGTTTCCGGGTGCCGGTGGTCCTCGCGGGCAACGTCGACGTGCGGGACGACCTGTGCGCGCTGCTGGCGGGCGCGGGGGTGCCGGTGACGGCGGCGGGCAACGTGCTGCCGCGCATCGGGGTGCTGGAGCCGGCGTCGGCGCGGGCGGCGATCCGGGAGGTGTTCCTGCGGCACGTCATCGGCGGCAAGAAGCTGTCCCGGGGTACGCGGTTCGCGCGGCTGGTCCGCGCCGCCACCCCGGACGCGGTGCTGACCGGCGTGGAGGTCCTCGCCGGCACGCTCGGCGGTGACCTCGCGGTGGTGGACGTGGGTGGGGCGACCACCGACGTGTACTCGGTGCTCACCCCCGACGAGCGGGACAGCGGCCCGAGTCAGGAGGTCGCCGGGACGCTGTGGCGGGCCCGCACCGTCGAGGGGGACCTGGGCATGCGGTGGAGCGCGCCGGGTGTGGTGCGCGCGGCGGTCGAGGAGCGGCTGCTCGACCCGGCCGACGAGGCGGAGCTGGCGGCAGCGGCGGCGGTCCGGGCCGCCGACCCGGGGTTCCTGCCCGCCGGTGACGGCGAGCGGGCCGTGGACCGGCGTATCGCCGCGCTGGCCGCGACCGTGGCGTTGCGGCGGCACGCGCGGGGTGCGGCGACGGGGGAGCGGGCCGGGCGGGACCTGCGGGAGGTGAAGCTGCTCGTCGGCTCCGGTGGGGTGCTGCGGCACGCCGATCCGGGTGACGCGGCGGCGGTGCTCGACGCGGTGCTCACCGACCATGCCGGCGGGTGGGCGTTGCCGCGGGCGGCCCGGCCGGTCGTCGACGTGGACTACGTACTGGCCGCCGCGGGGCTGCTCGCCGAGGAGCATCCGGGTGCGGCGGCGGCGGTGCTGCGGCACCATCTGGGCGCCTGAACCGGGCTCGGGAATCGAGACGCGCCGACGCGACACGCCGTGTCGCAACACACGACAGGCCCGGGTGGGTTGACAGCGGCGGGGGTCTACGCCGTACCGTCTTTGAGTCCTACCACGGGAAGCGGCTGTTGTTCGCTTCGTCCCTTCGTCCGCTGGCCGAGCGACCGGAAGGTTGCGGCGGCCAGGTCCAGCGGGCGGGGGTCGGCGGGGCGGCGCGAACCGGCCGCGGTTACCGGTGTACGGGCAGGGTGAGAGGCACGGCCAGTAGACAACGGCCAGGCGGGGGCAGCCAGTCCACGTCGGGTCGGTCCGAAGGTCGGCGCCGATCGTCTTCGCCCCACCGGCCGGGAAGGGCCTGGGAGCATCGGGGCGCGGCTTCGGCCGCGCCCCGATTTCATCGCCCCGATGTCCCCCCGTGTCAGCGGCCCAGCCGCCGGTAGCGGCGCACCGCAGCCGGGGCGGCCACCGCGATCAGCGCCAGCGGCCAGGCGATCGCCAGTTCCAGCGCGTGCCGGGCCGGCCACGTGTCCCCGCCCAGGCCCGGGTTGCCGAACAGGTCCCGGGCCGCCGCGACGGTCGCCGACAGCGGGTTCCAGGCGGCGATCGCGCCCAGCCAGTGCGGCATCAGCTCCGGTGCCACGAACACGTTCGACAGCGCGGTGAGCGGGAACGCCAGCGGGAACACCACCACCGCGACCGTGTCCGGGTTCGGCACGAGCAGCCCGAACAGGATGCCCACCCAGGTCAGCGCGACGCGCAGCAGCAGGATCAGCGCCACCGCCGCCAGTGCCCGGCCGACGCCGTCGCGCCACTGCCAGCCCACCAGCAGCCCGCACACGACCAGGGTGGTCATCTCCAGGCACGCCCGTGCCAGGTCGGCGCTCGCCCGGCCGGACAGCAGCGCCGAACGGGCCATCGGCAGCGACCGGAACCGGTCCACCACGCCCCGGCCGGCGTCCACAGCGACCGCCGACGCGGTCGCGCCGAGGCCGTAGAGCATCGTCATGACGAACACACCCGGCAGCAGGAACTCCCGGTAGCTGCCGTCGCCCGGCACGGTCATACCGCTGCCGAACACGTAGCCGAACACCAGCACGAACATGATCGGCAGGGTGAAGTAGAGGATGATCTCCTCCGGGGCGCGGACGACGTGGCGCATGTTCCGCCCGGCCATCAGCCACCCGTCGGTCAGGGCCCTCACGACGCCACCCCCACTCGCCGGCTGTCGGTGGGAACGCCGGTGAGCCGCAGGAACGCCTCGTCCAGCGTGGGACGGCGCACCAGCACGTCGTCCACGGCGATGCCGGTGTCGTCGAGGGCCCGCAGCACGGCGCTGAGCACGGCGATCCGGTCGGCCACCGGCGCGTCCACGCGTCGCAGCTCGGCGTCCACTGTCGCGGTCACGCCGGTGGCGCGTTCCACCACGGCCGCCGCCGTCGGCAGGTCCGCCGCGTCGCGGACGACCAGTTCCAGCCGGTCGGCGCCGATGCGCGCCTTCAACGCCTCCGGGGTGCCCTCGGCCACGACCCGGCCGGTGTCGATGACGCACACCCGGTCGGCGAGGTGGTCGGCCTCCTGCAGGTACTGGGTGGTCAGCAGCACCGTGGTGCCGTCGGCGACCAGTTCCCGCACCGCCGTCCACAGGCCGTTGCGGCTGCGCGGATCCAGGCCGGTGGTCGGCTCGTCGAGGAACAGCACGCGTGGTGGCACCACCAGGCTGGCCGCGAGGTCCAGACGGCGGCGCATCCCACCGGAGTAGCCGCCCGCCGACCGGTCCGCCGCCTCGGTGAGGCCGAACCGGTCCAGCAACTCGTCGGCGCGGCGGCGGGCCCGGCGCGCGGACAACCGCCGTAGCCGGGCGAACAGCACCAGGTTCTGCCGTCCGCTGAGCACCTCGTCGACCGCCGCGTACTGGCCGGTCAGGCTGATCGCCTCACGGACCCGGTCCGGGTCGGCGGCGACGTCGTACCCGGCCACCCGGGCCCGGCCGGCGTCGAAACGCAGCAGCGTGGTGAGGATCCGCACCGCCGTGGTCTTGCCCGCCCCGTTGGGGCCGAGCACCCCGTACACGGTGCCGGCCGGCACGGCCAGGTCGAAGCCGTCCAGGGCGGTGGTGCGTCCGTACGTCTTTCGTATCCCGTCGGCCAGCACGGCCGTCGCGTCGTCGGTCATGGCGTCAGCGTCACCGGCGGCGCTGACCGGGCGCGTACCGCGCGCGCACCGGGCCGTGTCGCGCCGGTCAGCGGCCGTCGAGCAGCGCCAGCGCCCGTTGCCGGGGCAGGCCCGCACCATGGGTGTACGCGGTGGTGAAGGCCGCCTCACCGAGGTGTTCCCGCAGCGCGACAGCGGTCGGCGTGCCGGCCGGGGCGCCTGCCGCGCCGGTGCCCGCCAGCAGCGCCGCCGCCGCGCCCAGCAGCCGGGCCGCCGTCTCGTGGTCGCCGTCGCGCAGCAGCGGCCGGGCCAGCCCGTCGGCCGCCGCGGCCACCACCGGCACGTCCCACACCCCGACGCCGGCGGTGAGGACCTGCCGGTAGTGGACGCGGGCCGCAGCCGGGTCGCCGGTGGCGTCGGCGAGCTGCCCGAGCGTCACCAGTGCCGCGAGCCGCACCACATCGGCGCCGAACCAGCCCGACGGGCACTCCGCCACCGCCCGCTCGCACAGCGTCCGCGCCTCCCGCGGGTCGCCGTCGCGGCGGGCGATCTCGCCGAGACCCAGGTACGCGGCGGCGACCAGTTCCGGCGCGCCGGCCGGCCCGGCGATGCGCCGCACCCGCCGGTAGTCCTCGGCCGCGCCGGTCAGGTCACCGGCGTCCAGCCGCCCGTCGGCGCGGGTCCGCAGCAGTTCCGCCAGGTCCAGTGTGGAGCCGAGCTGCCCGGCCAGGTCCAGCGCCTCCGCCATCGGGGCTGCCGCCGCCGCGACGTCGCCGGTGCGGTAGGCGGCCTCGGCGACGGTGGACAGCGTCACGATCATGCCCCAGCGGTCGTCGAGGGCCCGGAAACCGGCCAGCGCGCCGTCCAGGTCGGCGTGGGCCTGGGCGTGACGGCCGTGCAGCAGGCTGACCATCGCGGTGCCCAGCATGCCCAGCGCCCGGCTCCACGGGTCGGCGCCGAGCAGCCGGTCCCGGACGGCCTGCTCGTGCAGCGCCGCCGCGTCCTCCGGCGACGGCGGACCGCTGGCCATGCCGGACAGGTACAGCAGGAACGGATACCGGGGCGGCCGGGCCAGGGTCCACAGGATCCGCGACGCGGCGTCGACCTCGCCGCGTTCGCCACCACCGGCGAGCGTGGCGATCAGCAGGGCCAGCGCGTACTCCTCGGCCAGGCCGTCGGGCGGGCCGTCGAGCCGGCCGACCAGTCGCCGGGCGAGCGCCGCGCCCTCCCCGCGCAGGCCCCGCAGCCACCAGTAGAATGCCAGCGCCGCGACCAGCCGCAACCCGGTCGCGGTGTCAGCGCGCCGCAGCGCCGCGTGCAGGTCGTCGCGGGCGGCGTCGAGGCGGCGCAGCCACCGGTCCTGGCCGCCGCCGCGCAGCGCCGCGTCGCCGGCCCGCGCCAGATCCAGGAAGTACGCGGCGTGCGCGGCCCGCATCCGCGCGGTGTCGCCGCGCTCGGCGAGCCGGGCCGCCGCGAACTCGCGGATCGTCTCCAGCATCCGGTAGCGGCCGCCGGTGGCCTCCACCAGCGACTTGTCCACCAGGCCGGTGAGCACGTCCAGGACGTCCCCGCTGTCCGGCGCGCACACCGCCTGCACGGCGCCCAGGTCGGCGGCACCGGCGAACACGCTCATCCGGGCGGCCAGCCGCCGCTCCGGCTCGTCGAGCAGATCCCAGCTCCACCCCACGACCGCCTCCAGCGTGCGGTGCCGGGGAGCCGCGGTGCGGTCGCCGCGGCGCAGCAGCCGGAACCGGTCGTCCAGGCGGGCCGCGACCTGCGTCACCGGCAGGGCCCGCAGCCGCGCCGCGGCCAGCTCCAGGGCCAGCGGCAGCCCGTCGAGGGTACGGCAGATCCGCAGCACCGCCGGGGTGGTGGCGGCATCGAGACCGAACCCGGGCGACACGTCGGCGGCCCGGTCGGTGAACAGCCGCACCGCCGGGTACCCGGCGGCGGCCTCCGGTGCGGCCGGCCCGTCCGGCGCGGGCAGCCCGCCGACCGGGCACAGCGCCTCACCGGTGAGGCCCAGCGGCTCCCGGCTGGTGGCGAGCACCTGCAGCCCCGGCGCGGCGGCGAGCAGCCGGCCGGTCAGGCGGGCCGCGTCGTCGATCACGTGTTCGCAGTTGTCCAGCACCAGCAGCAGCCGCCGGTCGGCCAGCGCCGCCACCAGCCGGGCGGTCAGGTCGGCCGGTCCGCCGGGCGTGCGCAGGCCGGCGTCGCGCAGGTCCAGCGCGGCCAGCACCGCGGGCGCGACCGGCGCGCCGGGCGCCACACCGGCCAGCTCCACCAGGCACACCGGCCCGTCGTGGCCGGACGCGACTGTGGTGGCCAGCCGGGTCTTGCCGGCGCCGCCCGGCCCGTGCAGGGTGACCAGCCGGGCCGCGCCGAGCAGCTCCCCGACGCGCCGCAGTTCCCCGTCCCGGCCGACGAAGCTGGTCAGCGGGCTCGGCAGCCGGGCGGGCGGCGCGGCGTCGTCGCGCAGCAGCGCCGTGTGCAGCGCGGCCAGCTCCGCCGACGGGTCGGTGCCCAGCTCCTCGGCCAGCACCCGGCGGGCGTCGGCGTAGACGGCGAGCGCCTCGGCGCGGCGACCGGCGCCGTGCAGGGCACGCATCAGCAGCCCGTGCAGCCGTTCCCGCAGCGGATGCGCCGCCACCAGGTCCCGCAGCTCGGCGATCAGCGGCTCGGCGGCCGGCGCCAGCGCCAGTTCCGCCTCCACGCGGTCCTCGACCGCGGCCAGTCGGGCCGCCCGCAGCCGGGCCGCCTCCACGCCGGCGAACGGCGCGTCCGTCACGTCCGCGAGGGGTTCGCCGCGCCACAGGGCCAGCGCGTCGCGCAGCAGCGCCACCGCGCCGGCCGGATCACCGGCGGCCAGCGCGGCCCGCCCGGCCCCGGCCAGGCCGGTGAACCGGTGCACGTCGACCCGCTGCGGATCGATCGCCAGCCGGTAGCCGGCCGGGCCGAACTCGACGGGCACGCCGGGCAGCAGCCGGCGCAGCCGCGACACCTGCGACTGCAACGCGTTCGCGGCCTGCCCGGGCGGCCGGTCGCCGTACACGCCGTCGACGAGGCGCTGCGGCGCCACGGTGCGGCCGGCGTCGAGCAGGAGCAGCACCAGCAGCGCGCGCAGCCGCCCGCCGGTGACGGGCAGCACGCTGCCGTCGGCGGCGTACGCCTGGGTCGCGCCGAGCACACCGAACCGCATGCGCCCGATTGTCGCCTGTCCGCGCGCGGGCGGTGGCACGCCCCACACCGGTTCGGTCCCGCGACGGTCCGGGCGGGTAGCCTTCGGCCCGTGATCGTGGGGAGATGCCGGTGACGACGCTGGACCGGGAACAGCCGCGTGCCACCGACGGGGCACCCGGTGACGGCGGCACGCGTCCCCTGCCGCTGACGCTCGCCGTGCCGACCGCCGTGCTGGCCGGGGTGGCGCTGCTGCTGGCGTTCCCGCAGTACGGGTGGTGGCCCCTGGCGCCGGTCGGTGTGGCGTTGCTGGCCGCCGCGGTGCACCGGCGGCGGCTGCGCGCCGGCGCCGGGCTGGGCTTCCTGACCGGGGTGGCGTTGTTCGCGCCGCTGCTGGAGTGGACCAACCTGCACACCGGTTACCTGCCGTGGGCGCTGCTGTCGCTGCTGCAGGCCGCCTATCTGGCGCTGCTGGGCGCCGCCGCCGCGTGGGTGTCGCCGCTCGCCGACCGGCACCGGGCGGCGTGGCCGTTGCTCACCGGTGTGCTGTGGGTGGGGCAGGAGGCGCTGCGTGACCGCACCCCGTTCGGCGGGTTCCCGTGGGGGCGGCTGGCGTTCAGCCAGGACACCTCGCCGCTGTTGAAGCTGGCCGCGCTCGGCGGCGCCCCGCTGGTCACGTTCGCCGTCGCGGTCGCCGGTGGGCTGCTGGTCACCGCCGCGTGGCGGGACTGGCGGCGCGCGCCCGGGCAGTGGCGGCCGGTGGCCGGGCTCACCGCCGCGCTGGTGGCGCTGCTCGCCGCCGGCACGGCCGTGCCGACGGGGGTACGCGGCGCGGGCGACACCGTCACCGTCGCCATCGTGCAGGGCAACGTGCCGCGCCTCGGGCTGGACTTCAACGCGCAGCGGCAGGCGGTGCTGAACAACCACGTCGACGCGACGCTGGAGCTGGCGCGGCGGGTCGCCGAGGGCGGGCAGGACCGCCCCGACGTGGTGGTGTGGCCGGAGAACTCCAGCGACATCGACCCGTTGCGCAACCCGGGCGCGGGGGAGCGGATCTCCCGGGCGGCCGACGCGATCGGCGCGCCGATCCTGGTCGGCGCGGTGCTGGTCGGTCCCGGCCAGGGTGAGGTGCGCAACGCGGGGCTGCTGTGGCGGCCGGGAACCGGCCCGGATCTGGACCAGGTGTACACGAAGCGGCATCCGGTGCCGTTCGCCGAGTACGTGCCGTTGCGGTCCATCGCCCGCAAGGTCAGTTCCCAGGTCGACCGGGTCCGGTCCGATTTCGTCGCCGGTGACCGTCCCGGCGTGCTGAACACCGGCCCGGCCGTGCTCGGCGACGTGATCTGCTTCGAGGTCGCCTACGACGGCCTCGTCCGCGACACGGTCACCGGCGGCGCGCAGCTGCTGGTGGTGCAGACGAACAACGCCACGTTCGACGTGGCCGAGGCCCGCCAGCAGTTGGCCATGGTGCGGCTGCGGGCCGTGGAGCACGGCCGGGCCGCGTTGATGGCCTCCACGGTCGGGGTGTCCGGGTTCGTTTCCCCGGACGGGCGGGTAGACGGTGCGACCGGGTTCAACACCGCCGCTGTGGTGGTGCGGCAGATGGAACTCGGCGACGGGCGTACCCCGGCGACCACGGCCGGAGTGTGGCCGGAGGTGGCGCTGACGGCGCTGGCGGTCGCGGCCCTGGCCGGCGCGGCGGTGCTGCGCCGGCGCCGGGAGGTCGCTCCCGGCTGAGCCGACGAGAGGCGGTGCGACGGTGGGCGTGGCAGCCGACAGGCGGACGGTCGGGCATCCCGGGGTGGGACGGGTCCTGGTGGTCATCCCCACCTACAACGAGGCCGGCAACGTCGGGCGCATCGTCGCCCGGGTACGCGAGGCGGCGCCGGCGGTGGACGTCCTCGTCGCCGACGACAACAGCCCCGACGGCACCGGCGCGATCGCCGACAGGATCGCCGGCGGCGACCCGCGGGTGCACGTGCTGCACCGGGCCGGCAAGGAAGGGCTCGGCGCGGCCTACCTGGCCGGGTTCGCCTGGGCGCGCGCACGCGGCTACGACGCGGTGGTGGAGATGGACGCCGACGGCTCGCACGCCCCGGAGGACCTGCCGGCGCTGCTGCACGCCGCCCGCGACGCCGACGTGGTGATCGGCTCCCGGTGGACCCGGGGCGCGCGGGTGCTGAACTGGCCGTGGCGGCGGCTGCTGCTGTCCCGGGCCGGCAACCTGTACGCGCGGCTGGCGCTGGGCATGCCGGTCAGCGACGCCACCGGCGGCTACCGGGTGTACCGGTCCAGCGCGCTGGACGCGATCGACCTGGACTCGGTGCGGTCCCAGGGGTACGCGTTCCAGGTGGAGCTGTCGCGGCTGGCGCACCGGGCCGGGGTGCGGATCGTGGAGGTGCCCATCACGTTCGCCGAGCGGGAACACGGCGACAGCAAGATGAGCCCGCTGATCGTGGCGGAGGCGCTGTGGCGGGTCACCCGTTGGGGCGTGCGGGACCGCCTGGCGGCCACGCCGTCGCGCCCGGATGCGCTCGCGCGCTGGCCTTGAGCGAGGGCGTGTCATGCTTGACGGGCGTGATGACCCCGGTCGGATGAGGTGAGATGCGCCGAGGACTGAAGTTCGTACCACCGGCCCTGCTGCTGCTCGCGTTGCTGGAGCTGACCGTTTTCGTGCTGGTCGGCCGGGCCGTCGGGTTCGGTGTGGCGGTGCTGCTGGTGTTCGGGGCGTCCCTGCTGGGCCTGGTGCTGCTGCGCCGCGAGGGCATGCGGGCGTGGCGCGGCTTCCGCGCCGCGGCTCAGGCCGGCCGGCCGCCGGGCCCCGAGGTGACCGACGGGCTGATCGGCCTGCTGGGTGCGTTGCTGCTGGCGCTGCCGGGCCTGTTCAGCGGTGTGGTGGGGCTGCTGTTGCTGGTGCCGCCGCTGCGCCGGCTGGCCGGCGGCGGGGTGCGCCGGGCCACCGAGCGGCGGGTGTCGTCGATGGTCGCCGGTGACCTGTTCGGGCCGCGCCGGGTGCGTGTGTACCGGGGTGCGCCGCAGCCGGCCCCGGAGCCCGCCCCGGCCTCGTCGCCGTCGCCGCAGCCGGTCATCGACCCGGGCAAGGCCATCGAGGGTGAGATCGTCGACCGCTGAGGCGCGTGGAGACAGCGAAACGCCCCCGGGTGATCCCGGGGGCGTTTCCGCGCGTTACGGACGGTCAGGCACGACCGCGGCGGGTACGGACCTCCTGGAGCCGTTCGGCGAGGATGTCCTCCAGCTCGGCGATCGAGCGCCGCTCCAGCAGCATGTCCCAGTGGGTACGCGGCGGCTTGGCCTTCTTCTGCTCCGGCTCGGTGCCGTCGACCAGGCGGGCGACGCTGCCGTCGAACTTGCACTCCCAGGTCGTGGGGACCTCGGCGTCGACGGCGAACGGCACCTCGAACTGGTGGCCCTTGGCGCAGAGGTACTCGCGGGTCTGGCGTGGCGCGAGCTCCGTGTTGCGGTCGGACTCGTAGCTGACCGCGCCCAGCCGGCTACCGCGCAGCATGCGCTCGCCCATGATCGACTTCCCCTCGTTCGTGGTGCTGGTCTTCGGGTGTAACGGCCGGTGACCGCTCGCCCATTCCCCGGGCCCACGGCGGCAGGGCCGTACGCGGGTCGGGAGTGTCAAGGGTAACCGGCCATGACAGCTGCCCGGCGGGGTCGTCCCCGGCCGGGCCGAATCGGTGGAGTGTTTCGCCTGCCAACGGGGATGTTACCCACCTGTTTGCGTGCCGGAGGTGACGATGAGCAGTGACGCGCCGGTCGGGGCTCGACCGCCCGCCGGGAAGACCTTCTTCGGTCATCCCCGCGCGCTGTCCACGCTCTTCCTCACCGAGATGTGGGAGCGGTTCAGCTTCTACGGCATGCGGGCGATCCTGGTGCTGTACCTGACCGCCGCGGTCGCCGACGGCGGCCTGGACCTCGGCGAGTCCAGCGCCAACGCCGTGTACGGCACCTACAACGCCATGGTCTACCTGATGGCGCTGCCCGGCGGCTGGGTCGCCGACCGGCTGATCGGCGCGCGCCGCAGCGTGCTCTGGGGCGGCGTGGTGATCGCCGCCGGCCACTACGTGATGGCGATCCCGACCGGGTGGAGCGTGTTCGCCGGCATGGCGCTGATCGTGGCCGGCACCGGCCTGCTCAAGCCGAACATCTCCACCATGGTCGGCGACCTGTACGAGCGGGACTCGCCGCGCCGCGACGCCGGGTTCTCCATCTTCTACATGGGCATCAACCTGGGCGCGTTCATCGCCCCGCTGATCACCGGCTTCCTCGGCGAGAAGATCAACTGGCACCTGGGGTTCGGCGCCGCGGCGGTCGGCATGACCTTCGGTGTGCTCCAGTACGTGCTGGGCCGCCGCAACCTGGGCGACGCGGGTGCCCGCCCCGCGGACCCGCTGCTCGGCGCGGACCGGCGGCGCGCGCTGACCCGCGTCGGCGTGGCGAGCGTCGTGCTGCTCGCCGTGCTGCTGGTGCTGCTGCTGGCCGGCTGGTTCACCGTCGACACGGTGGTCAACCTGCTGACCGTGGTGACGGTGCTGGTGACGGTCGGCTACTTCGCGCGGATCCTCACCGACCGGGAGATCAGCGCCACCGAACGCAGCCGGATGAAGGCGTACGTGTGGCTGTTCCTGTTCGCCGCCGCGTTCTGGCTCATCTACGACCAGGCCGGGTCGGTGCTGAACATCTTCGCCGCCGACCAGACCGACCGGTCGGTGGGCGGGTTCACGTTCCCGGCGTCCTGGCTGCAGTCGGTGAACCCGATCCTGATCATCATCGGCGCGTCGTTGGCCGCCGCGCTGTGGCTCAAACTCGGCCACCGGGTGTCCACGCCCACGAAGTTCGCCGTCGGCCTGGTGCTCAACGGCCTGTCGTTCGTGCTGATGGCCGCCGCCGCGCGGGCAGCAGTCGGTGGCGACCTGGTCTCACCGCTGTGGCTGGTCGCGGTGTACGCGATCCAGGTCGCCGGTGAGCTGTCGCTGAGCCCGGTCGGCCTGTCCGCCACCACGAAACTCGCCCCGGTCAAGTACGCCAGCCAGATGCTGGGCCTGTGGTTCCTGGCCACCGCGGTCGGTGACGCCATCGGCGGTCAGGTGGCGCGGCTGGCCGGCACCTGGTCCCAGCCGGTGTACTTCCTGACCTTCGGGCTGGCCTCGGTGGTGCTGGGCCTGGCCGCGGTGATGTTCACCCGCCAGATCCGGCACCTGATGGCCGGCATCCACTGACCGGGCTCACACCGCCGGGGTCGGTGGCAGCGGCAGCGGCAGCCCGGGCAGCCCGTCGATGCTGGTGGCGATGTGGTCCTTGCCGGCGAAGTACGCGCTCAGCGACGTGTCGTCCTCCCGGGCGAACCGGCGCTCGTGCAGGTCCCGGTCGGCGTCGTAGGTCATGAACGGCACCGCGTAACCGCATGTGTCGCGGATCAGCTCGGCGTGCACCACGATGATCGCCCGCAGGCCGTGCGGGCCGGGGTCGATGTCCGGGAAGTGGGTCAGCAGGTCGGGCCAGCGCGGGTCGTCGCGGAACACCGGCTCGCCGCGCCCGTGCACCCGCACGATGTTCGGCGGGCCGGTGAAGGCGCACCACATCAGCGTGATGCGGCCGTTCTCCCGCAGGTGGGCGATGGTCTCGGCGTTGCTGCCGGCGAAGTCGAGGTACGCCACGGTGTGCTCGTCGAGCACCGCGAAGCAGCCGCGCAGCCCCTTCGGAGACAGGTTGACGGTGCCGTCACCTGACAGCGGGGCGGTGGCCACGAAGAACATCGGCTGCGCCTCGACGAAGTCCCGCAGCCGGCCGTCGATGCGCTCGTACGTCTTTCCCATGCCCTGATCCTCGCCGCCGGGCCGGGTGCGGCGCTGCCCCGTTCCCAGCCCGTGGCCGCTCAGCCGGTACGCGTGCCGAGCCGCGCCAGCGCCGTCGCCAGATCGCTCACCTGGTCGGCGAGCTGCCCGGCCCGGCGCTGCGCGGCGTCCCGGTCCGCCTCGATCGTCGCCGTCCGCGCGGCCAGGTCGGCCGCCCGGGCCTCGGCGGCGCTCGCGGCCCGCCGCGCCTCGGCCAGCTCCGCTGCCAGCGCGTCCCGCTCGGCGGTACGGGCGGCGGCCTGCTCCACCGCGCCGGCCGTCTCGGCGCGGGCCCGCTCGACGGCGGCGGAAGCCTCGGCGCGGACGCGTTCCAGCGCAGTGTCGGCGCGGTCCCGCTCGGCCCGGGCCTGCTGTGCGGCGGCGGCCTGCGCGTCGGCCCGCTCGGTCGCGGCCCGGGCGGAACGGTCCGCCTCGGCGGCCCGGCCCTGGGCGGCCTGCGTCTCGGCGCGGGCCCGGTCGGCCTCGGCACGGGACTGTTCGGCCCGGTCCAGGGCCTCGGCTGCGGATCGGGTGGCCCGCTCGGCGTCGGCGCGGGCGGCGTCCCGCTCGGCGGTCAGCTCGCCCGCGCGGCGGCGTTCGGCGTCGCGTTCGGTGCGTACCGTGCGCAGTTCGTGCCGGGCCGCGTCGCGGTCGCGTTCGGCCTGCACCCGCAGGGCCTGCGCCGCGCCCGCCTCGGCGCGGGCGGCGTCGCGGGCGTCCTCGGCCGCGGCGGCCCGCTCGGCCGCCGCCGAGGCCGTGGCCTCCGCCCGCTCGGCGCGGTCGGCGGCGGCGTCGCGTTCGGCGTACGCGGCGCGGGCCTGCTGCCGGTCGCGGGCGGCTGTCGCGGCGGCGTCCTCGGCCTCCCGGCGGGCCTCGTCGCGTTCGGCGTGCGCGGCGGCCACCTGCGTGGCGGTCTCCGCGCGCAGTTCGGCGAGCTGCCGTTCCACACCGGCCGGGGACAGTTCGGCGTGCAGCGCCTCGGTGAGCGTCTCCACGATCTGGTCGAGCCGGTCCACCGCCTCCCAGGTGCGCGCCACCTGCCCCGGCAGGCCGGGGGAGTTGCGGTGGCGCATCCGCGAGTTGCGGGCGGCCCGCTGGCAGGCGCCGTCGTTGTCCCGGCAGTAGCGGAACGGACGGCCCGCGCCGACACGTTGCGGCACGTCGCGTCCGCAGTGGGCGCAGGGTCGGATGTCGGTGGCGGGCTCGGCGTCCATCGGGGGCGAAGTCTATCCGGCGGCGTCCGCGCGGGCCGCGCCGTCGAGGGTGTAGCGGCGTTGCAGCAGCACCGCCACCACCATCACGACGGCGGGCAGCAGCCCGAAGCCGTAGCGCAGCGCGTCCAGCGCGGCCGGGGACTGGGTCACGCTCTGCCCGGCGGTCGAGGCCACGAACCCGCCGGCGGCCAGGCACAACGCGTACGCGTAGGGGCCCAGCGCCGCGCCGGTGGCCTCGGTGGCGGTCCACACCCCGGTGTACGTGCCGGCCCGCTCGGTGCCGCCGGCCGCGCGGATCACGTCGGGCAGCATCGAGAACGGCAGCAATTGCATGCCGGCGAACGCCACCCCGAGCACCGCCACGGCGGCCACCAGCACCGGCAGCCCGGCCGGACGGCCGATCGCCAGCACCAGCGACCCGGCGGCGAACGCGGCCTGCCCGGCGAGCAGGGCACGTTGCTTGCCGATCCGCCGCGCCACCGCCAGCCAGCCCGGGGTTACCAGCAGTGCCGGCGCGACGAACGCGGCCACCAGCACCGTGGTGAGGCCGGGGCGGCCCAGCTCGTACTCGGCGTAGTAGGGCACCCCGGCGAGCACCAGGTGGGTGGTGGTGGACATGGCCAGGTACGCGCCGACCAGCCAGCGGAACTGCCGGTCCCGCAGGCTCGCGGCCAGTGCCCGCCACCCGCCCGGGCCGTGCGGCGGGACCGCGTCGGCGGCGGTACGGCGCAACCGGCCGATCCCGGCGACGCCCACCAGCATCGCGGCGAGCATCCCGGCCGCCAGCACCACGCCCATCAGCAGGTACCCGTCCCGGGTGGCGTCGTCGCCACCGGCCAGCAGCGGCGCGAGGAGCCCGGAGACGAGGATGCCGAGGGTCAGCACCACCATCCGGAACGCCATCAGCCGGGTCCGCTCGTGGTAGCCGATCCGCAGGTCCGCCGGGGTCGCCAGGTAGGGCACCTGGTAGGCGGCGAACAGCAGGTTGCCGGCGACGAAGAAGACCGCCACCCAGCCCGCGGCGGCGGCGCCGGTGAGGCCGCCGGGCACCGCGAACAGCGCGGCGAACGCCAGCGGCAGCACGCAGCCGGCCAGCAGCAGCCGGCGCCGGTGTCCCCGGCGGGCCTGCTCGACGTCGCAGCGGTGCCCGATCCACGGGTGCAGCAGCACGTCGGCGATCTTCGGCAGCAGCAGGGTGAGCCCGGCGAGCCACGGCGCGACCGCCAGCACGTCGGTCAGGAAGTAGAGCAGCAGCAGGCCGGGCACGGTGACCCAGACGCCCATGCCGAGCGAGCCGGTGGCGAACCCGACGAGCGGGCCGCGCGGCAGGGTGACCGCGTCGGAGCGCTGATCCAGCCCGGTCATGGCGGTCTCCTGTCCTCGGGGCACGCCGGCCCCAATCCAACGGTTGCTGGATTGTAGGGGGAACAATGGCCGGATGACCACGCCTCGCCGCCGTCCGGGCCGGCCCCGCCGCGACGACCAGCGGCCGACCCGTGACCTGGTGCTCGTCGCCGCCACCGCGTTGTTCGCCGAGCGGGGCTTCGACGCGGTGAGCGTCCGCGACGTCGCCGCCGCCGCGGGCGTGGACGCGGCCACCGTCGCGCACCACACCGGCACCAAGGCGCAGCTGTACGACGCCTGCTTCGCCCGGGTGTTCAGCGCCGAACGGGAGGTGATCGAGGCGGCCGGGGAGCGCGCCCGGGCGGCCCTGGCAGCGGGCCCGCAGGACGCGCTGCGGGCGCTGCACGACCTGGTGGACGTGTTCGTCGACTTCCTGGAGGACCGGCCGGAGACCACCGCGCTGTGGCTGCGCCGCTGGCTGGAGCCGCAGCGGCACGGCGAACTGGACCGCCGCTACGCCGCGCCGCTGTACGGGCTGGTCGAGGAGCTGCTGCTGGCCGCGGCCGAGGCGGGCGCGCTGACCGAGCCGACCCCGCACGTGACGGTGCGGTCCCTGGTCTGGGCGGTGCACGGGCACGTGGTGGCGCTGGCCGCCGGGGCCGGGTCCGGCGCGCGGGAGCGGCGCGAGTTCCGGGCGTTCGTGCACCGGTTCCTCGACGCGCTGTACCAGGGCGGCCCGGACGGCACCCGGGCTTGACGCCGGCCCCCGCTCCGGAGATTATCCATCGGTCGTTGGATTAAGGAGGCGGGCATGGCCACACCGAGGGTCGCTGTCGTCGGCGCCGGGGCCGCCGGACTGGCCACGCTCAAGGCGCTCGCCGACGCGGGTGTCCCGGCGGTGGCGTTCGAGACCGCGGACACGCTCGGCGGCCTCTGGGTGTACGGGTCGCCCGGCTCGCCCGCGTACCGCACGCTGCACCTGAACACCAGCAAGGGGCGTACCGAGTTCGCCGACCACCCGATGCCCGCCGACTGGCCGGACTACCCCGACCACACCCGGATCGCGGGCTACCTCGGCGACTACGCCGACCGGTTCGGGCTGCGCGAGGCGGTACGGCTGCGGCACACAGTCGACCGGGTCACCCGCACCGGAGACGGCTGGCGGGTACGTGCCACCGGGCCGGACGGCCCGGTCGAGGTCGACGTCGAGGCGGTGGTGGTCGCCAACGGGCACAATCGGGTGCCGAAGCGACCCGAGCCGTACCCGGGCGAGTGCACCGCCGAGCAGATGCACAGCCACGACTACCGGGGGCCCGAACAGCTCGCCGGACGCCGGGTGCTCGTGGTCGGCGGCGGCAACTCCGCCATGGACATCGCCGTCGACGCCTCGTACGCCGCCGAACGCACACTGCTGTCGCTGCGCCGGGGCGTGTGGGTGGTGCCGAAGTACCTGCTCGGCCGCCCCTCGGACACGCTCAACGGCGCACTGGCCCGGCGGCTGCCGTGGCGGCTGCGGCAGCGGATCAGCCAGACCATGATCACCACGGCGGTCGGTCCGCCCAGCAGGTACGGGCTGCCCGCACCGGCGCACGGCTTCCTCCAGGACCACCCGACGCTGTCCGACGCGCTGCTGTCCCGGCTGACCCACGGCGACATCCAGGCCCGGCCCGGCATCGCCCGCCTCGACGGCCACCGGGCCGAGTTCACCGACGGCCGCCACGACGAGGTCGACCTGGTGATCTGGTGCACCGGCTACCGGGTCGAGGTGCCGTTCCTCGACCCGGCGCTGCTCGGCGACGGCGCGGACCGGCTGCCGCTGTACCGGCACGTGTTCCACCTGGACGCCCCCGGGCTGGCGTTCGTCGGGCTCATGCAGTCCACCGGCGCGGCGTTCCCCCTGGTCGAGGCGCAGGCCCGGCTGGTGGCCGCGCGCCTGGCCGGCACCTGGGCGCCACCGGATCCGGCCCGCCAGGCCGCCGCCTGCCGCGACGAGCTGCGCGCCGCCACCGCCCGGTGGGGCCAGCGCCGCCCGCACATGCGCGTCGACTTCGACGTCTACCTGGCCGAACTGGGCCGGGAACTGGCCGCCGGTCGGCGTCGCGCCGGAGCGGCCCGATGAGCGGCCGGGACCCGGCCGCCGGGGCGCGGCGGACCGGAACCGGCGCGGTGCGCGGGCTGGCCGGGCGGCGGGTGCTTGTCACCGGCGCCCGGGGCACGTTCGGGCAGCACCTGGGCGCGGCACTGACCGCCGCCGGTGCCCACGTGGTCGGGCTGGACCTGCACGCCGACCCCGACGCCACCCCGCCGGTGCTCGGCGTCGACCTGACCGATCCGGCCGCGACGCCACCGGCCGTGGCGGCGGCCGTCGACCGGCTCGGCGGGCTCGACCTGCTCATCAACAACGCCGGTGTGGGCGGGCCCGCGCCCGCCGAGCTGCCACCTGACGAGGTGGTACGCCGCCAGATCGAGGTGAACCTGCTCGCCGCCTGGCGGACCACAGCCGCCGCGATGCCGGCCCTGGAGGCCGCCCGCGGCCGGGTGATCTTCGTGGCCAGCCGGATGGCAGTCCTGCCGCTGCCGCTGGCCGCCGCGTACGGGGTGAGCAAGCGGGCGCTCGTCGCGTACGCCGACGCGCTGCGCCACGAGGTCGGCACGCACGTCGGCGTCAGCGTCGTCTACCCCAGCATGGTCGCCTCCCCGATCCACGACAGCACTGTGGCGGCCGGGCTGTCGCTGAACGGGGTCTCCCGCCCGGAGCCGGTCGACGGGGTCGTCGCGGCGATCCTGCGCGCCGCCACCGCCCGGCGCGCGCCACGCGACGTGGCCACCACCCGGCGCGGCCGGATCGAACTGGCGCTGGCCCGGCACGCTCCGGCGCTGGCCGACCGGATGGTGCGCCGTACCGTCGCCGGGCGGCTGGCCGCCGGTGACCTGGACGGCGCGACGCTGGCCGAGGGGATGGTCCGGCGGCACCGGCAGGACCGCCGGTAGCGTGCTCGTATGGCCGTCTCGCCCTACATCGCCCGGCTGCGCCGGCACGTCGGCCACGACCTGCTGATGCTGTACGGCGTCAGCGGCGTGGTCACCGACGACGCGGGACGGGTGCTGCTGGCCCGCCGCTGCGACAACGGCCGCTGGTCGGTCCCGGCCGGCACCGTGGACCCGGGTGAGCAGCCCGCCGACGCGCTGGTGCGCGAGGTCCGCGAGGAGACGGGCGTGCGGGTGGCCATCGACCGGCTCGCCGGCGTGGCCACCCACCCGGTGGTCTACCCCAACGGCGACGCCTGCGAATACCTCAACATCTGGTTCCGCTGCCGTGCGGTCGGCGGGGCGCCGACGGCCGACGGCGACGAGTCGCTGGCGGTGGCCTGGTTCGCCCCGGACGCGCTGCCCGACCTGGACGACTGGTCCCGGCTGCGGATCGGCACCGCGCTCACCGACGACGCGCCGCCCTGGTACGCCGCGCCGGGGCAGCGCCACCCGGCGCTGCGCCAGCCCGACAACATCTAGCCGAACACCACCTCGTAAGCCCGGTCCGGAACCAGATCGACCGCGTGACGGCCGCTCGGGCCGTACACGGTCACGCGCTGCGGAACCGGCGACACCAGCCGCGCCCGGACCCGGCCCGGCGCCCAGGTCAGCTCCTCGACGGTGACCCGGCCCCGGCAGGTGATCCCGCGTAGCGTCCCGGCGGGCAGGTCCGGCAGCGGCGCGGGCAGCAACCGCAGCATCCCCGGACGGGACCGCACCAGCGACTCGATCAGCACCGCCGGCAGCGCGTGCGCGGCGTCGGCGTTGTACGTGGTCCGGCCCGGGTTGTGCGCGCTCATCAGCGACCGGAAGAACATGTCCGCGCCGACGATCTCGCGCACGTTCGCCGCTACCAGCCCGCCGTCGCGCAGCCGTGCCGCCGCCAGGGCCCGGTGCAGGCTGCCGTGCGCGGACCGGTCCTCGTCTCCGCGTAAGGTCAGCGCCCGGTGCGCGGCGGCGGCCAGCTCCGGGGTGTCGTCCGGATCGATCTCGTCCAGCGGCCACACCGGATACAGGTGGCTGACGTGCCTGTGGTCCTCGTCGCCGGCACTGCCGGGCCACGCCCACTCGGCCAGTGCGCCGCGCCCGTCGACCAGGTAGCCGGGCGGCCGTACCCCGGCCCACCTGTCGTCGCCGGTCACCTCGGCGGCCAGCCGCAGCGCGTGCCGGGCGGCGGCGACGTCCATGGTGGCGTTGACGGCGACGGGCGCGACGCGGCCGGTGTCGTCGTAGGGGCCGGTCTCCGGCGAGTACGACGGCACCAGCGCCGGCCGGCCGTCCACGACGGTCAGCACGTCGGCGAAGAAGTCCGCCACCTCGGCCAGCCAGCCGGCCACCTCGCCCAGCGGCTCACCGGTGACCAGGTGGTGTTCGTGCAGCGGATGCAGCAGCCAGTCCGCGCCCGCGAGCCACGCGGTGAACGGCCAGTCCGGGTGGACGTGGAACAGGTGCCCGTGCTCGCCGTCGGTGCGGCTGGGCGCCAGCAGCCCGCGTGCCCCGTACACGGCGCGGGCGTTCGCGCGCCAGTGGTCCACCTGGGCGGCGACCAGCCGGGCGTGCGCGGCGCTCACCTCCGGCAACGCGCCCACGTTCGCGCCGGCGAGTTGCAGGTTCAGGTTCGCGTCGGTGGTGAAGTCGCCGGCCCACGCCGCGTCCCAGGAGCCCAGCCACAGCCCGGTCAGCCGGGGCGGCAGCACCCCGCTGGCGCTGAACAGCAGGTACCGGCCGGAGTGGAACAGCCGTTCCAGCAGCGCCGGGTCCAGCCGGTCCGGCGCGGCGGCCTGCCGGGCCAGCAACTCACCGACTGGTAACGCCCGGTCGGCGGCGGGCACGCCGAGGTCCAGGCCGACCCGGGTGTACGGTCCGGCGTGGCGGGGCACGTGCCGGGCCAGCAGTTCGTCGTAGTCCCCGGCCAGCGCGGCGAGTCGCCGTTCCGATCCCCGGGTACGCCAGGGCGGCGCGTCGGGCCGGTCCACGAGCGTGGTGAGCAGCGCCGGTCCGCGTACCCGCACCCGGTCGCCGTCGACGCTCACGTCGCCGCGCAGCAGCGTCAGCCCCTCGAAGCCGTACGCGCCGCCGGCGTCCGGGTAGCGGGCGCGTACCCGCAGGAACACCAGCCCGTCACGGCGGTACGCGGCGTGCTCGTAGACCACGTCGGCCGGCCGGCCGGGCAGTTCACCCGTCGCCCCCACCACGCAGTCGCCCTGGTCGAGGTGCAGCACGGCGACGCCGTCGGCGCGGGAGGCGAAGCAGCGCCGCCGCCCGCCCGACCACTCGACTGTCACCTGCCCGGTGGTGAAGTCGGTGTCGCGCCGGTAGTCGCGTACCGGTCCGGGCACGGCGTCGACGGTGAGCGCGTACCCGGGGTGGAACGACTGGGTCCACTCCAGATCCCGGCCGCCGGTGAGCAGCCGGGCGGCCTCGGCCCGCCGCCCGGCGAGCACGAGCGCGCGGATGTGCGGCATCCGGCCGGCCAGCTCGGGCGCGCGGGCGTGCCGGCTGCCGTTGGGCAGGACGAGCCGGTGGTGGTTGACCACGATCCGTTCCGCGTGCGGCAGCCCGTGGACCATCAGCCCCAGCTCACCGTTTCCGGTGAGGAACGCGTCGGTCCAGTCGGCGGCCGGCGCGGTGTCGTGGATGCCGTGCGCGGTCACCTGCTGGTGTCCCGCACTGTGAGGTGCGGTTCCAGCAGCGTCACCTCCGGCACCGGCTCGCCGCTCAGCCGCCGCATCAGCAACGCCACCGCCTGCCGGCCGACCTCCTCGGCGGGCACCGGTACGCAGGTGAGCCCTGATTGCTCGGCCAGCTCGTCCGGGCAGATCGCGACGACCGAGGTGTCCCCGGGCACCCGGCGGCCCAGCAGGGGCAGCGTGGCGAGCACCGGCCCGACCGCCGACTCGTTCTGCACCACCAGCCCGGTGACGTCCGGATGGTCGGCGAGCAGCGCCTCCAGGTCGCGGCGTACCGCGGCCGGCCCCTCCTCGCAGGGCCGGGTCACCGCGTCGACGCCAAGCCGCTCGGCCGCGGCGCGTACCCCGGCACGGGTGCGGTGGGCGAACCCGGTGCCCCGGTCGTAGACGGCCGCCGGGGCGCCGAGCAGCGCGATCCGCCGGTGCCCGGCGGCGGCCAGGTGTTCCACGCACAGCTCGCCCGCGCGCCGGAAGTCGAGGTCCACGCAGGCCAGCCCGGTGCTGTCGGCGGGATGCCCGATCAGGACGCCGGGTAGCGCCAGCTCGCGCAGCAGCGGCACCCGGGAGTCCTCCAGCTCGACGTCCATCAGCAGCACGCCGTCGACGAGCGCGCTGCCGGCGATCCGGTGCAGCCCGGCCGGTCCCTCGTCGGCGGTGACCAGCAGCACGTCGTGGTCGTGGCGGCGGGCCGTGGTGACCACCGCGGTGGCGAAGCGCATCACCACCGGCACCTGCATGCCGGTACGCAGCGGCAGCACCAGCGCGATCACGTTGGCCTTGCGGCTGGCCAGCGCGCGGGCCCCGGCGTGCGGGTGGTAGCCGAGTGCGCGGACGCTGGCGAGCACCCGGCCGCGGGTGGTGGCCGAGATGGTGCGTTTGCCGCTGAGCACGTACGACACGGTGCTGGCGGCCACCCCGGCGTGGCGGGCCACGTCGGCGATGGTGACCTGCTCACCGGGGCTCCGGCCGGTCACCGGGCCGCCCCGAAGCTGGCCCCCGCCGGTTCGGCTGTCGCGTCGCCGCCGGTCACGGTGAGCGCGCCGACGAGCCGGATGTCGCGCGCGGACCGGCCGACCAGCACCGAGTGGACGGCGTCCTCCACCACCATCGCGGCGCGCGTCTCGTCCCACCAGGCCAGGTCGGCGGTACGCACGCGCAGCGTCACCCGGGTGGCGCAGCCCGGATCCAGCGTGACGCGGGCGAAGTCGCGCAGCTGCCGCAGCGGCTGCTTGACCCGGGAGTGGCGCTGCCGGGTGTAGAGCTGCACGACCTCGGTGCCCGGGCGGCGGCCCGTGTTGGTGACCTCGACGCTCACCTCCACCTCCTCGCCGGCGCGCGCCGTGGCGGTGCTCAACCGGAGGTCAGCGTAGTCGAACTCGGCGTAGCTGAGCCCGTGGCCGAACGGGTACAGCGGGTCGCCCCGGTGGTAGAGGTACGTGGCGTCGGCGCCGATGACGTCGTAGTCGAGCAGGTCGGGCAGTTCGGCGGCGTCGGCGTACCAGGTCTGGGTGAGCCGCCCGCCCGGGTCGGCGGCGCCGAGCAGCACGTCGGCGAGCCCGTTGCCGTGTTCCTGACCGCCGTGGGCGCTCCACAGCACGGCCGGCAGGTGCTCCTGCGCCCAGCCGGCCGCGTACGGGTAGCTGCTGGTCAGCGCCAGCACGGTACGCGGGTTCGCGGCGTGCACCGCCCGCAACAGCTCCGCCTGACCGGTGGGCAGCGCCAGGTCGGCGCGGTCCTCGGTCTCCCGGCCGTTGACCATCGGGTGGTTGCCGAGCACCACCACCGCCACGTCGGCTGCGGCGGCGAGCGCGGCGGCGGCTGCGGCCCCGTCCGCGAGCAGCGTCACCGTGAACGCGGCCGGGTCGCCGGTGGCGACGCTCAGCCGTCCGTGCGGGTCGACGGCGACGTGCCGGCCGGTGGCCAGGTGGTGCAGCAGCGCGGTGCCGTCGGGCCGGTGGTGCAGGCGGAACGTCTCGCGGACCACCCAGCCACCGGGTCCGTCGCGGTCGGCGACGAGCGCCCCGGCGTCGTCGGCGCCGACGTACCGGCCGGTGTCCACGGCGCGCAGCGCCACCACGTCCTGTCCCCAGTCGACCACGTCGAACTCGGCCGCCGTGCCGCCGAGCGTCAGCGCGCCACCCTCGTCGTGGCGTACCGCCCGGTCGCCGGCGTGCAGCGTGATCCGGTCCGTGCCGGGGTGGGTGGTCACCTCGGGCAGGCGCCCGAGCAGCCCGGCGTAGGCGCTGATCGCGTACGGCGGGGTGCCGCTGTACCAGTCGGTGAGCACGGAGTCGGCGAGCGGGCCGAGCACCGCGACCCGGGTGCCGGGGCGCAGCGGCAGCAGGCCGTCGTTGCGCAGCAGCACCACCGACTGGCGGGCGGCCTCGCGGGCGAGTTCCCGGTGGGCGAGGCTGTCGAGCGTGTCGGGCGGCACGTCGTCGTGGGGGTCGGGGTCCAGGTCGCCCAGGCGCAGCCGCACGGACAGGATCCGGCGCACCGCCCGGTCCACGTGGGCGGGCTCGATCAGACCGCGTGCCAGCGCCTCGCCGAGCCGGTCCACTGTGGGGGCGCTGTCCTCGTCGTCCTCGGTGAAGCTGTCGATGCCGGCGCGCAGCGCGGCGGCGAAGCCCGCTACGTGGTCGGGCAGGTACTCCTGCACTCCGGCGATGTTGCCGACGGCTCCGGCGTCGCCGACCACCATGATGTCGTCGTTGGCGTAGCCGCGCAGCTCGCCCTCGATCAGCGGGCTCAGGTGCGCCGGTACGCCGTCGACCAGGTTGTACGACGCCATCACTGCCACCGCCGCGCCGGCGGCGAGGGGGGCGCGGAAGGCGGGCAGCTCGTACTCGTGCAGTACCCGCGGCGGCAGGTCGCTGGAGGTGGTGGCCCGGTCGGTCTCGTTGTTGTAGCCGAGGAAGTGCTTGAGGGTCGGCGCGGTACGCAGCCGGATCGGGTGGTCGCCGCGCAACCCGAGGCCGTACGCGGTGGCGAGCCGGCCGGTCAGCCACGGGTCCTCGGACCAGCCCTCCTCGTTGCGTCCCCAGCGGGGGTCGCGCAGCGGGTTGACCACCGGCGCCCACACGTTGAGCCCGACGCGGTCCGGGTCGGCCCGGTGCTTGACCCGCACCTCGTCGCCGACGGCGGCGCCGACCGCCCGGATGAGGTCCGGGTTCCAGCTCGCGGCCAGGCCGATCGCCTGGGGGAAGACGGTGGCGGTGCCGAGCCACGCGACGCCGTGCAGCGCCTCGGTGCCGGTGCGGAACGGGCGCAGGCCGAGCCGGGGCACCGGCGCCTGCCACTGGTGCAGCAGGCCGAGCTTCTCCGGCAGCGTGAGCCGGGCCAGCAGGTCGTCGAGACGGTGGGGGACGGGGTCGGTCATGGTGGGCGCCTCCGGTCGGCGTACGGGTCGCCGCTCGACCGTCGAAGCGCTTCGACGATCGAGCCGGTGGGACGGCGGCGCGCACGCGAGTCAAGGGTGGTGGTGGCCGGTCGGCGGGGTCGGCCCGGAGCGGTGGTGAAGCGCTTCGACAACCGCCGAAAAACACGCCGCTTCGGGATTGCCCGGTCCCGGAACGCGGCGCTACCGAGGTTGACACCTTCCGGCCGGTGCGGTCAAGAGGTCATCCGGCGGGCAGCCGCCCCGCCTCCACCCCGGCCAGCGCGGCGGTGGCCCCGCCCAGCGCACCCGCAGCGGACCCGAGCGTGCTGGCCTCCAGCCGCACGCCGGGCGGGACCGGTGCGCGGGACGCGATCTCGGCGTGGGCGGCGGGCAGCAGCCACGGCGCGAGCGCCGCCAGGTGGCCGCCGACCACCACCACCTCCGGGTCGAGCAGCCCGGCCAGCACCGACGCCGCCTGCCCGAGCAGCCTGCCGATCTCGGTGAGCCCGGTGCGTACCGGCTCGTCCCCGGCGCGGGCCAGGGCCTGGACACGTTCGATCTCCGGCAGATGGTCGGTGACCCGCCCGGCGTCCGGCAGCAGACGGCCGATCACCGCGTCCACGCCGAGCAGCGCGGTGAGGCAGCCGCGCCGTCCGCAGTCACACGGCGGGCCGTCGGCGGCCAGTGGCAGGTGGCCGATGTCCCCGGCGAAGCCCCGGCCGCCGCGCAACAGCCGGCCGCCGCTGATCAGGCCCGCGCCGATCGCCGGGCCGCCGGTGAGGTGGACCAGGTCGGTCGTGGCGGCGTACGGGCCGTGCCGCCGCTCGGCCAGCACGGCCAGGTTGGCCTCGGTGTCGACGGCGACGGGGAAGCCGGGATCACGCAGCGCGCGGCGGACCGACGCGGCCAGCGGCACGCCGCGCCAGCCCAGCGCCGGGGCGGCCGGCACGTCGCCGTCGGGGTCCACCAGCCCTGGTACGGCGACTGTCAGGCCGAGCACCGTACGGTCCGCCCCGACCCGGGTGACGGCACGCCGGGCCAGCGCGGCGAGCGCCTTCACCGTCTCCTCGGGAGCGGCGGTGGCGGCGGGGAACGCGCGCCGCCAGGTGAGCACCGGGTCGCCACCGAGTCCGGCGGCGACCGCCACCAGTTCGTCCGCGCCCACGCGCAGGCCGAGCCCGACGTAACGCGCGCCGTCGAGGACGAGCATGGTGGCCGGGCGGCCCACCCGGTTCTCGGTCAGCCCGGTCTCGCGCAGCAGGCCGTGCTCGATCAGCTCGGCGACCAGGCTGGAGACGGTCGCCTTGTTCAGGCCGGTCCGCGCGGCCACATCCGCCCGGGAGCAGGGGGCGTGCCGGCGGACGTGCCGGAGCACGGCGGCCCGGTTGGTCACCCGCACGTCGCCGAGGTCGGCCGTCGGCCGGTCGATGCTGATCACGTACTGCCCGCCTCCTGCGCCCGGCCGTGGGTTCGGCTACAGCTTAAACTAAATAGGGGAGATCCCGGCCGGCCGGTCCCCGCCGCCGAACCACTGCGCGAACGGCGTCAGCGGCACCGGTTCGCCGTCGAGCACGACCCGGCGCGGCGGGTCCGTCCCGACCACGCTGACGCGCCGCACGTCCAGCGGCCCCTCCACGCGTACGCGCAGCGTGTCGCCGTCGCGCACGGCGGTGACTGTGGTGTCGCCGTCGGGGTCCCGCACCACGCTCACGCCGTCGACGCCGCCCCAGGCCACGAGCGTGACGTCCCGGAACGGGCCCGTCCCGACCGTCGCGGCGGGCGCCACCACGGGGACCAGCGCGCCGTGCCGCACGTACAGCGGCAGCCGGTCCAGCGGCACGCTCACCCGCAGGTGCCGTCCGCCGGGGTGCCGCTGCCCGGTGTACGCGTCGAGCCAGTCGTCGCCGGCCGGCAGGTAGACGGCGCGCTCGCCGGACGGGTCGAGCACCGGCGCCACCAGCAGGTCGGGGCCGAGGCGGTACTGGAGGTCGGTGGCCCACGCGACCGGGTCGTCCGGGGTGTCGACGAGCAGCGCCCGCATCATCGGACCGCCGGTACGGGCGCTCGCCACCGCGGCCGACCAGAGGTACGGCAGCAGCCGGTAGCGCAACCGCAGCGCGTCCACCGCGTGCCGTTCCGCCTCGGGCGGGAACTCCCACGGCAGCCGGCTGGTGGTGCCGTGCAGCCGCACCAGCGGGGAGAGCGCGCCGAACTGGGTCCAGCGCACGTAGAGGTCCGGCTCGGGGGTGCCGTTGAAGCCGCCGGTGTCGTGGCTCCAGAACGGCACCCCGGACAGCCCGTGGGACAGGCCGCCACGCAGCGTGCTGGCCATACCGGGCCAGGTGGCGTTGACGTCGCCGCTCCACTGCGCGCTGTGCCGCTGCCCGCCCAGGTACGACGAGCGCGCCCACACCGCGCGGTGCCCGGCGACCTCCTCGGTGACATCGGCCACCGCGTCGTTGTACAGCAGCGCGTACACGTTGTGCAGTTCGACGCCGGTCAGGCCGTTGTGTGCCACCGCGTCGGCCGGCACACCCTCGGCGAAGTCGGTCTTGAACACCGCGACGCCCTGGGCCAGCAGGGGCCGCAGCAGCCCCTGGAACCAGCGCACCGCGGCCGGGTTGGTGAGGTCCACGATGGCCCCGGCCGGGTAGCTGCCGTGCCAGGTGTCGGCGACGTACGTCTCGCCGTCGGGGCGGCGCAGGAAGTACCCGGCGGCCTCGGCCTCGGCGTAGAGCGGGCTGCCGGTCATCAGGTAAGGGTTCATCCACAGGCACACCCGGAAGCCCTGCTCGGTGAGGTCCTTGAGCATGCCGTCCGGGTCGGGGAAGGCGTCGGCGTCCCAGCGCAGGTCCGACCAGTGCCCGGCGACCTGCCAGTAGCAGTCCAGGTGCAGCACGTCGCAGGGGATGTCCCGCTCGCGGAGGCGCCGGGCACGTTCCAGCACCCGCTGCTGGCTGTCCGGGAAGAAGCCGGAGGAGATCCACGCGCCGAACGCCCACCTCGGCGGCAGGTACGGCCGCCCGGTGAGCGTGTCCAGCCGGTCGAGCACCTGGGCCGGGGTGGGACCGGCCAGCACGTAGTAGTCGAGCAGGTCGTCCGGGACGAGGATCTGCACGGTGCTGTGGGTGCTGGCGCACATGTCGAACTGCAC
Source organism: Micromonospora sp. NPDC049151 (assembly GCF_040648395.1). Lineage (NCBI taxonomy): Bacteria > Bacillati > Actinomycetota > Actinomycetes > Micromonosporales > Micromonosporaceae > Micromonospora > Micromonospora sp. NPDC049151. Next base: position 11,098 of record NZ_JBEZDP010000019.1, on the reverse strand, counting down.
CGGCAGCCCGCTGTCGACCAGGACGCCGTAGCCGCGGTCGGACAGGTAGAAGGGGACGTTCTTGTGCGAGCGGTCGGACTCCCCGCCGAAGGCGTCGAAGTTCCACATCAGCGGGCGCTGGCCGCGCTTGTCCAGCGGCGTGAACTTCTCGCCGAAGCCGACGAACCGTTCGTCGCCGGGCGCGACGAAGCTCTCGTGCCAGGCGACCGGCTCACCGTCGACTGTGGAGCGTCCCAGCGGCAGCGTGCGGCGCCGGCCGCTGATGTCCCGGGTGCCGCCGTCGGAGGCGAGCAGCAGCCGCCCGTCGGGAGTGCGGAACCGCAGTTCCCACGGGTCCAGGCGCAGCTCGGCGACCACGCCGCCGGCGCTCACTCGCACCCGGTCACCGTCGACTGTCACGGTGGCCGGGTGCGGCTGCGGGTGGACCAGTGTCAGCGCCGCGGCGGAGCGGCTGCGGACCGAGAGGTCGTCGGCGAGGCGTACCCGGATGATCCCGTCGCCGGCGGCCTCGACGCGCGCGACGAGCGTGCGGCCGGACGTGCAGGTCGCGGTGAGCGTGACGCCATGCGCGTCGGTGGCGGCTACCTCGGCCCGCAGCACGTCGTCGGCGCCCTCCTCGCCGGGGGCGCGGACCGGCAGGTCGGGCGGGTCGGCCACGAACGTCTCGTACGGGACCAGCGGCGGGCGGTACGGCATGGGCGTCTCCTCGCGGCGTCCACGGGCGGTCCCGCCAGTTTCTTTGGAACCCCAACTAACTGTCAATGATCGACGGCATTGACTTTCCGTCGCACCTGTTCCTATTTTGGCCGGGATGCCAACTAAAGCGCTGTGGGGCGACGGCCGGCTCTGCTACGGCGGGGACTGGAACCCGGAGCAGTGGCCGCCCGGGGTGTGGCGCGAGGACGTCGCCCTGATGCGCGCCGCCGGGGTCAACCTGGTCACCGTCGGCGTGTTCGCCTGGTCCCGGCTGGAACCCGAACCCGGCCGCTACACGCTCGGCTGGCTCGACCGCGTGCTGGACCTGCTGCACGCGGGCGGCATCCGGGCCGCGCTTGCCACCCCCACCGCGTCGCCGCCACCGTGGTTCTCGCTGCGCCACCCGGACGCGCTGCCGGTCACCGCCGACGGCGTACGGCTGACCCACGGCAGCCGGGACACCTACTGCGCCGCCGCGCCCGCGTACCGCGACGCGGCCCGGAACATCACCGAGGTGCTGGCCGCGCGCTACGCACACCACCCGGCGCTGGCGCTGTGGCACGCGCACAACGAGTACGGCACCACCTGCCACTGCCCGCACGCCGAGGCGGCGTTCCGCCGCTGGCTCACCACCCGCCACGGCGACCTCGACGCGCTGAACGACGCCTGGGCCACCAGCTTCTGGAGCCAGCACTACTCCGACTGGGCGCAGGTCGGCGCGCCCCGCGCCACCCAGTACCTCGCCAACCCCGGCCAGCTGCTCGACTTCCGCCGCTTCTGGTCCGACACGCTGCTGTCCGCGTACACCGAGCAGCGGGACCTGCTGCGCGCGGCGAACCCGCAGGTGCCGATCACCACCAACTACGTGCTCGGCGACTGGGTGCCTGTCGACCACGCCCGTTGGGCGCGCGAGGTGGACCTGGTCGCCGTCGACCACTACCCGTCGGCGACCGGCAGGGGCGCGGAGGAGCAGACCGCGTTCGCCGCCGACCTGGCCCGCGGCTGGGCCCGCCACGGCGCCGGGAAGCCCGCGCCGTGGCTGCTGATGGAGAGTGCCCCCAACCAGCTCCACACCGCCGGGCGGATGCACACCAAGGAGCCCGGCCGGATGACCCGGCACAGCCTCGCCCACGTCGCGCGCGGCTCCGCCGGGGTGATGTTCTTCCAGTGGCGTGCCCCGGCCGGCGGCGCGGAACGCTTCCACTCCGCCGTGGTGTCGCACGCCGGGGCGGACACCCGCGTGTTCCGGGAGGCCACCGCGCTCGGCGCCGCGCTGGGCCGGCTCACCGGGACCGCGCCGGGCCGCGTCGAGGCGACGGTGGCCATCGGGTACGACGCGGCGAGCGACTGGGCGCTGCGGCACCCGGGGATGCCCCGCGCCGGACTCGACCACTGCGGCGAGGCGGCCGCCGCGCACCGGGCGCTGTGGCACGCGGGCGTCACCGCAGACGTGGTGCCGCCGGGCGCCCCGCTCGATGGTTGCCGGCTGCTCGTGCTCCCCGCCCTCTACCTCGCCTCGGACGCCACTGTCGACTGGGTACGCCGGCACGTCCAGGGCGGCGGGCACCTGCTGGTGACCTGGCTCAGCGGTGTCGCCGACGAGCACGCCCGGGTACGCCTCGGCGGCTACCCGGGCGCGTACCGGGACCTGCTCGGCGTGCGGGTGGAGGAGTTCCACCCGCTCGCCGACGGGGAGCGGGTGCCGCTGACCGGCGGCGGGACCGGCCGGATCTGGTCCGAGACGGTGCACCCGGCCGGTGCGGAGACGGTCAGCGCGTACGTCGGGGGAGTGCTGGACGGCCGGCCCGCGATCACCCGGCACCGGGTCGGAGACGCGTACGCCTGGTACGTCTCCACCCGCCCCGACGACGACACCTACCGGCGGCTGCTCACCGACGCGGCCCGGCTCGCCGGTGTGACCCCGGCCTGTCCAGGTGCGCCGCCGGGCGTCGAGGCGGTACGCCGCCACGACGGCGACGGAAGCCTGCTCTACCTGCTCAACCACACCGACGAACCGCAGCGGGTGCCGGCTGCGGGGGTCGAGATGCTGACCGGCGAGGCGGTCGGGAGCGCGTTGACTGTGGCACCGGGTGGCGTGGCGGTGGTGCGCGAGGAGCCGTCGTGACGCCGCCCCGACGGTGTTCGCGCGCGTACCCCCGTCAGGGAGTGGCGACGGCGGCGCGGGAGCGGTCGGCGGCGATCCGCACCGCGAGCGCCGCCAGCACGGTGCCCATCACCCACCGCTGGAGACGCGCCCAGCCCGGCCTGCGGGTGAGGAACGCCGACACCGAGCCCGCGCTGAGCACGATGAGCGCGTTCACGGTCAGCGCGACCACGATCTGCGTCAGGCCGAGCAGCAGACTCTGCACCGCCACGTGCCCGCGCGAAGGGTCGACGAACTGCGGCAGCAGCGACACGTACAGGATGGCGATCTTCGGGTTGAGCAGGTTGGTGACCAGGCCCATGGTGAACAGACGCCGGGGCCGGTCCGGCGGCAGCGGCGCCGGGGTGAACGCCGACGTGCCGCCCGGGCGTAGCGTCCGCCAGGCCAGCCACAGCAGGTACGCCGCACCGGCCAGCTTCACCGCCGTGTACAGCGGCGGCACCAGCACGAACACCGTCGCGATGCCGGCCACCGCGGCGGCCAGGTAGACAAGGAACCCGGCGGCCACGCCGAGCAGCGACACCAGCCCGGCCCGCCGCCCCTGCGTCACCGACCGGGACACCAGGTAGACCATGTTCGGCCCGGGCGTGAGCACCAGACCGAGCGCCACCAGGGCGATTCCCATGACCGCGCCGACAGTCACCATGTCGCCTCCCCGTTGCCGCCAGTGAACCGGACCCTACGCCGGTTGCCGTTGTCCGCGGGTACCCGTGGGGCGCTGATGGGGGTGTTGTGCGGGTCACGTGATCGGAGGGCGGCGGTGATACTTGTCGCATGTCGATCGTGCTGTCCGCGCCGGCCACTTCGACCGCGCCCGGTCTGCTGCTGCGCCCGTGGCGCGACGGTGACGCCGACGCGCTGATCGAGGCGTACCGGGATCCGGTGCTGCGCGCCTGGACCAGCCATCCGGTGACCGGGCCGGCGCAGGCGCGGGTGTTCCTGCGCCGCAGCCACCAGGGCTGGGCCGCCGGGCACCGGTTCATGTTCGCGGTGCTGGAGGAGGACCGGGTGGTGGCCTGCGTGGTGCTCAAGGACGTCCGCCCGGGCCGCCCGGCCGCCGAGGTCGGCTACTGGACGGCCGCGCCGGCACGCGGCCGGGGCGTCGCGCCACGAGCGGTGGAGGCGGTCACCGCGTGGGCGTTCGCCCGGTTCGCCGCCACCGGGCTGACCCACCTGGAGCTGCTGCACCAGGTCGACAACGAGGCCTCCTGCCGGGTGGCGGAGAAGAGCGGGTACGCCTTCGCCGAGGTGCTGCCGGCCCGCCCGCCGTACCCGCGCGACGGCCACCGCCACGTCCGCCACCGGCCCTGACGCCGGCGGCGCTCACCTGTCGGTTCGGGCGGCAGCGGCCGGGCCGAGCAGGCGCAGCAGCAGACGCGGTTCGCCCGGCCACGCGTCGAGCAGCACCTGCCGGGGCACCTGCCGGGCGGCATAGCGCAGCGCGAGCGCCACCACCACGATGTCGTCGAGCGGGCCGATCACCGGCAGGAACTCCGGGATCAGGTCGATCGGGCTGGCCACCCAGAGTCCGGCGACGACAATCGCGACCCGGGCGCGGCGGGGCACGCGCGGGTCGCGGCGCAGCCGCCGCACCGCCGTCACGCAGTCGGGCACGAACGCGGCCAGATCGCGCAGCAGCCCCGGCGGCAGACGCCGGGCCAGCAGCACCAGCACCCCCCAGCTCACGACCAGGCAGGCCGTCGCCACAGCGAGGCCGATGAGCCACTCCCGCACGCCGTCACCCCTTTCGTACCCGGTGGCACGCTACGCGGCGGCGTCGCCCGGCGCCCGGGAACAGCCCGGCGCCGCGCGACGCTGACCCTTGCCGGACGGTGGCGGCTACCGTGGGTACGGGAGGTGACGGCGGTGACGACAGGCTGGGAGGCCGCGGTCGAGGCGCAGATCCGCTCGGCCCAGGAGCGCGGCGAGTTCGACAACCTGCCGGGCGCCGGCAAGCCGATCCCGGGGCGCGACATGCCCTACGACGAGGGCTGGTGGATCCGCAGCTTCATGGAGCGCGAGCAGATCCCGTCCGACCTGCTGCTGCCCACGCCGCTGCAACTGCGCCGCCGCATCGAACAGCTTTCGGCCGAGCTGCGCGACCTGCCCACCGAGGAGGCCGTCCGGTCGTACGTGGCGGCGCTCAACACCGAGGTGGTGGCCTGGCTGCGTACCCCGACCGGGCCACGCGTGGTCGTCCGCCCGGTGAACGTCGAGGAGGCGGTGCGCCGCTGGCGTGCCGACCGGGAACGCGTCACGCCGCTCGTCACGGCGCCCGCGCCGCCGCACGCCGCCCGGACCCGCCCGCGCCTCCGTTGGCGCTGGTGGCGCCGCTGACACGCGCTCAGGGGCGCGCCGCCTGCCAGGTCCACGCGGTACGTCGTGGCCGGTGGCCGAGCGGTGCGCGTCCGGTCAGCCACAGCAGCACCGGCGCCGGGTCGCCCTCCGGCGCGTCCGGGAACAACCGGCGCACCACCCGGGCGCACAGCTCGGCCGGTGGCGACCAGTCCAGCCCGAGCCCTCGGGTCAGGTCGTGGGTGTGCAGCAGGATCTCGGCCACGCCCATCGCGGCGAAGCCGCCCGGATCGCACGGGCCGAAGTGCCACGCCCGGTCGTCCGGGCTCGCGGCGTCGATGGTGGCGGCGAGCATCCCGGCCGCCGCCCCCGCGACGGTCAGCACCTCGGCGGGCGCGGCGTCCGCGCGTACCCGCAGGTCGAACGGGAGATAGCCGCCGCCGGGCCGGCCGGACACCTGACCGGCGTACGCGGTCAGGTCGTGCGCGATGTGCGCGGCGGTGGTCCAGCAGGACCAGTCCAGATCCCCGGCGCGTACCGTCCAGTCCCGCCCGACGGCGGGCCGCAGCACGGCCGTCATCCCGGTGGCGGCGGCCCGGACGTCGGCGCTGTTCACCTGCGCCGTACCCGCAGCACGCAGGTGAGCATCGGCAGCGTGAACTCCCCGTCGGCCGTCTCCGGCCGGCTCGCCAGGTACGCGCGGATGCGGTCCAGCGTCCGCGTACGTTCCCGCTCCGGCATGACCAGCATCCCGGCCCGGGTGGCGAGCGTTGCCACGAGCGAATCGGCGGTACGGCGCTGCCCGTGCGGGAACTCCGCCTGCTCGGGCGAGCCGAACCGGGCCTCGCCCGCCGTCGGCAGGTGCATGCCGGCCGTGGCCGCGCGCCAGCTCGCGGGCGTGTCCCGGGGGCCGATGGCGGCGCTTCCGCTGACCGCCGCGAGCCCGGCCACCCAGTCGACCCGGTCGTCCACCACGTTCCACAACCCGGCCAGGACGCCGCCGGGGGAGAGGACCCGGGCGATCTCCGGCCCGGCCACGGCCATGTCGAACCAGTGCATGGCGTTGCCGGCCACCACGGCGTCGACGGCGGCGTCCGGCAGCGGGATCATCTCGGCGCTGCCGGGCAACGCGCGTACGCCCGGTGCGGCGCGGCGCAGCTCGGCCAGCATCGCCTCGTCCGGCTCGACCGCCGTCACGTCGCCGCTCACCTCGGCCAGCGTCATGGTGAGCTTGCCGGTGCCCGCGCCGAGGTCGAGCACCCGCGTACCGGGCGCGGGTTCGAGCGCCCACCGCACGGCGGCGCGCGCGTAGTCCGGACGGTGTTCGGCGTACGCGGTGGCCGCCGCGCCGAACGACGACGAGTGCCGGCGTCGTGCGTCTTCGTCCATCCGGTCACCCTATCGACGACGGGCGATCATCGCGCCGGGCTAACCGTCCACACTGCGCGAGAGCTCACCGATGCTCGTCTCCAGCGCCTACGGCTTCCAGGTTCGCCGCTGCGCCCGGAACTGTTCCGGGTCGGCCGGAGGTTCCGGCTGGTTCTTGATCACCGCGGCATGGTATTCGCCGTAGCGACGGCACTACCATGTGCGAATGGGCTCCAGTGGAGCGTCGGTCGAGTCCACCTTCTTCGGCACGTCGACAGTGCACGTGTCCGACGGGACCTCGGGCATCCTGATCGACGGCTTCCTGAGCAGGCCCTCTCTGCTGCGCGTCGCGCTTGGTCGCGTGGCTCCCGACCTCGGGCGGATCACCGCCGCGCTCTCCCGGGCCGGCGTGTCCCGCCTCGACGCGCTCTTCGTCTCCCACTCCCACTACGACCACGTCATGGACGCCCCCGCTGTCGTCAAGCACCTCGGCGGCAGGCTGTTCGGCTCCGAGTCGACGCTGAACGTGGGACGCGGCGCGGGCCTCGGCGAACAGTCGATGACCCGGATCGCCGACGGCTGCGAGTACCGCGTCGGCGCGTTCACCGTGCGCGTATTCGGCGGCCTCCACAGCCCGGGCAACCGGTTCCCCGGCACGATCGAGAAGCCGCTCGTCCCGCCGGTCCGGGCGAGCAGGTACCGCGACGGCGGATGCTTCTCCTTCCTCATCACCCACCCCGACGGCTCGCTGCTGATCCACCCGAGCGCCAACTTCGTCCCGCACGCGTTCGACGGGCTCGACGTCGACGTCCTCCACCTCGCGATCGGCGCGCTGGGTGTGCAGTCCGAACGGTTCCGGGACGACTACTGGCGGCACGTGGTGGACGCGACCCGGCCCGCCCTGATCGTGCCGATCCACTGGGACGACTTCTTCGTCTCCCTGGACCGCGGGCTGCGGCCGCTGCCAGGGTTCTTCGACAGGTTCGCCGTGGCCAGGGCGTTTCTCGACGGCAAGAGCCGGGAGAGCGGCATCGCCGTACGGTTCCCGGAGCCCTTCGAGGTCGTCAGGCCGTTCGTACGCTAGGTGCTGTCATCACACGCGGCGCCTATCGCGAGACGCACCTCGACCTGCCGTCCCTGGGAACGGATCACCAGCGGCACGCACGCCGGGCCCGCCACCCAGGTGCCGCCGGTGTAGACCGACCACGTGGCTGAAGCGGCCGGGCACGCCCCGACCTGCACCGTGGTCGCCGGGACGGCACCCGGGCCCCACCCGATGCGGGCGCGATCCGCCCAGCCGGGCGCCACCCGAATTTCCACTGCTGTTCCGGCGCGCACGTACAGGCCCCATTTGGCGAAGAGACGCGTCGGCCCTCGTGCGTCGGTTGAGTCGTCGGGTCGCACCACAGTCGACGGCACCGCCACGGCGTCGGCCACGACCCGGTACCCATCACCCGGAGCCGGAGTCGCGGCAACCGCATCGGCGCACCGCAGGCGCTGTCCGCCCTCAGGCAGTGGTGGCAGCGTCGCGGCCGGTGCGCCGGGGGAGGTGGAGTCGGAGCCGGCAGGTTCAGGTCGCTCCGAATCGTCCTCACTGGTGCAACCGGTCGTCGCGAGCAGCAGACAGGGGGTCAGGACGAGGTGCCCCCATCTCCGGCTCGCGGCTCGCATGCCTCGATCCTGTCAAACCTCGGCGCCGAGGGAACCCCCGCGCCGAACCTGATTACCGGATTATCGGTAATAGTAATCCAATAAGTTGACCCGACAAAGGGTGCAAACCGTCACTGCACCATAATGACAGTTATGTGCGCGCGATGCGGGACCGCCTCAGACCGCTCCGCCGACTACGGTGAGGCGGTCGCATCCGAGAGGAGGCCGATGGCGATGCGGATCGCGGTTGCCGGAGCCACAGGCAGGATCGGAGCCCTCACCGTCGCCGCGCTGGAGCGGCAGGGCCACGACGTCGTACGCATCAGCCGCTCACTGGGCGTGGATCTGATGACCGGCGACGGGCTGGACGAGGCGCTCACCGGCGTCGAGTCGGTGGTCGACACGACGAACGTGGCGGCGGGCGATCGTTCCGAGACGATGGCGTATCTCGGCGGCCTCACGCGCAATCTCCTGGCAGCCGAGCAGCGCGCCGGCGTACGGCACCACGTGCTGCTGTCGATCGTCGGCATCCACCGGGTCGACGACAACGCCCACTACGCGGGCAAGCGGGAGCAGGAGCGGCTGGTGGCAGGTGGGCCGGTGCCGTGGACGATCGTCCCGGCCACCCAGTTCCACGACTTCGCCGCCATGGTCACCGGCTGGACCGAGCGCGACGGCGCCGCCACCGTCGCGCCGCTGCTGGTGCAACCGATCGCACCCCGGGACGTCGCCGACATCCTCGCCGAGGTCGCTGTCGGCGAACCGCGGGGACGCCACGTCGACATCGCCGGACCCGCGACGGAGGATCTCGTCGACATGGCTCGGCGTACCCATGAGGCGCGCGGCCGCCGGGTCCGGCTTATCCCGACCTGGTCGGGCTTGTACGGCACGTCGATGGCCGGCGACGTGCTGTTGCCCGGGGACGGCGCGCGTATCGCGCCGACCAGCTTCGACGACTGGCTAGCGGCCGGCGCCCGCTGACGGGGTGACCGCGGCGACGACCAGGTCGACGATCCCGTCGGCGTAGTCGTCGGTCAGCGGGCCGTTGCGCAGCAGCCAGCGGTGGTAGAGCGGGCCGAACAGCAGTTCCACCACCTGGTCCAGTGCCGCGTCGGGGCGGACCTGGCCGGCCTCGCGGGCGGCCTCCAGGCGTACGCGGACCGCATTCAGTTGGGGACGGAGCAGCCGGTCGCGCGCCTGGGCGGCAAGGTCCTCGTCGGCGAGTGTCTCGATGGTGATGGCACGGGTGGTGGCGGACAGCCGGGGGTCGGCGAACTCGGCGACGGTGGCCCGCAGCACCTCACGCAGGTCGGCCCGCAGGTCACCGGTGTCGGGCAGGACGATGACCTCCGGCATGTCGTCGGCGAGCGCCTCCAGGATGACCGCGCCCTTGCCACGCCACCAGCGGTAGATGGTCTGCTTGCCGACTCCGGCGCGGGCGGCGATCGCCTCGACGGTCAGGGCCGGGTATCCGGTCTCGGTCAGCAGCTCCAGGGCGGCGGCGAGGATCGCGCGGCGGGACTGCTCGTTGCGGCGGGTGGGCTGCGGGGTCACGCCGCGAGCCTACAGCGAGACGAGACGTATCGTCTTGACGGGATGGCGGCGCCGTGCTCCGCTGTGGCGAGACGCAACGTCTCGTCTCAGCGAAACTCAGGAGACCCCGTGCCGCACATCGCCATGGTCAGCATTCCGTTCCACGGCCACGTCAACCCGAGCTTGGAGATCATCCGTACCCTCGTGCGGCGCGGTCACCGGGTCACCTATGCCAACGACCCCGCCTTCGCCGAGGTCATCCGATCCACCGGCGCGGAGCTGAAGCCGTACGCCTCGACGCTGCCCGCCGACGGCGGCGCCGGCACCGACGACCCGATCGAGCAGCTCACGCTCTTCCTCGACGACGCGATCGCCATGCTGCCGCAGCTGCGGGCCGCCTACGACGACGACCGGCCGGACCTGTTCCTCTACGACATCGCCGGCGCGCCGGCCCGGCTGCTCGGCGAGCAGTGGGGGATTCCGGCCGTACAGCTCTCCTCGACGTTCGTCGCCTGGGACGGCTACGAGCAGGAGATGGCACCCGTGGTCGAGGCGATGCGGGCCGATCCGCGCGGCGCCGACTACTACCGACGGTTCACGGCGTGGCTGACCACGGAGGGTTCGTCTGTCACCGACAGCATGGCGTTCCAGGGACGGCCGCTCCGCAGTCTCGTCCTGCCGCCGGAGGCGCTCCAGCCGAACGCCGACCGGGTGGACCGGTCGGTCTACAGCTTCGTCGGCCCGGTCCTGGCCGACCGCTCCGACCAGGGTTCCTGGGTACGGCCGGAGCACGCCGAGAAGGTGCTGCTCGTCTCGCTCGGCTCCGCCTTCACCCGGCGGCCCGAGTTCTACCGCCGCTGCGTCGCCGCCTTCGGCGACCTGCCCGGCTGGCACACCGTGCTGCAGATCGGCACGCACGTCGACCCGGCCGAGCTCGGTCCCGTCCCGGACAGCGTGGAGGTCCACCGGTGGGTACCGCAGCTGGCCGTCCTGGAACAGGCGGATGCCTTCGTCACCCACGCCGGCATGGGCGGCAGCAGCGAAGGTCTCTACTGCGGGACGCCGATGATCGCCGTGCCACAGGCGGCCGACCAGTTCGCCAACGCCGAGCAGCTGGCCGCCCTCGGCGTCGCCCGGGTCGTCGACTCGGCCGGCGTCACCGCCGTGGAGCTGCGCCAGACGCTGCTGGCCCTCACCTCGGACCCGACGGTGGTGGCCCGCAGCGCCGAGCTGAAGCGGCAGGCCCGCGCCGCCGGGGGCGCGGACCGGGCCGCCGACCTGATCGAGGCCGAACTCAGCGCGGCGCGCCGCGGGTGAGGCACGGCGTGGGGGGGGGGGGGGGGCGGCGCCCCCCCCCCCCCCCCCGCCGGCCCCCCCCCGCCCGCGGCAGGT
>NZ_JBEZDP010000018.1:98781-130683 GCF_040648395.1 Micromonospora sp. NPDC049151 | reverse complement strand
GGTCGATGAAGGGCTACAGTCGCTCCCGCTTCCCGCACTGGCGGAACACCGGCAAGAACTGCGCCGGGCGGGAGACCGCCCGGGACGCCGGACCGGGTCACTGGAGGTAGCGCTCGACCTCCGGCACCGGGCGCTCGCCCTGGGCGTCCGGGTCGCCGTGGGCCTGGCGGGCGGCCCGCCGGCGACGCAGCAGGTCCCAGCACTGGTCCAGGGACTCCTCCAGCGCGCGCAGCCGCTCCCGCGCCTCGTCGTCGGTGCCGGCCTCGTTCTGCTGCGCGCCGGCACGCAGCCGGTGCTCCTCGTCGACGAGTTCCGAGATCCGGCTCAGGATGGTCTTGTCGTCCATGCCCGAAGCTTGGCACAGCGGACGGTGCCGCGCCCGCGGCACCGGATAGGTGAGCCGTCCTCGCGCTCCGCGGCGGCCACTGTGTACGCGAGTGACGCACGTCCCACGGCTTCCATTCTCGACAAAGAGATTGTTGTTACGTGAAATATCCTCCGACCTGCCTTTTGATCTGCGGCTCGTGATGGCATGCTCGCGGCAACATCACGGGTCGGTACGAGGTCGCGACCCTGAGTCAACCGAGGGAGCGTTCAGGTGCCCGAAACGACGGACACACCGAGGCCCACCGGCCGACCCCGAATCGTGCCACTGCGGCAGATCCTGCCCGCGGTGCTCCGCGACCCCGCCCGGGCCCTCATCGACATCGGTAACCGTACCGAAGGCGAACTGGTCCGGCTCAACCTCGGCTCCTTCCGCCCCTACCTGGTCACCCACCCCAAGCACGTGCAGCACGTCCTGCGCGACCGGGCGGACAACTACGATCGCGCCGGTGACGGGCTGTTCTGGCGCCCGGTGAAGCGGCTGTTCGGCGAGGGGATCCTCGGCGAGGGGCAGATCTGGTCGGCCAGCCGGCGCATGCTCCAGCCGATGTTCACCGCGAAGCGGGTGGAGGCGCTCGTCGACGGGATGGCAGACGCGATCCGTGACGCGGTCGGCGAACTGGACGAGCCGGCCCGCGCCGGGCAGCCGGTCGACATCGGCGTGGAGCAGGCGCGCATCGTCAGCCGGGCGATCATGAAGGTGCTCTTCGCCGACCGGATCTCGGTGCCGGACGCGATGCGGGTGATCGAGGCGCAGGACCGGATCGCGACCGCCGTCATCCCGCGCATCATCGTGCCGTTCGCGCCGCTGTCGCTGCCGATGCCGGGCGACCGCACGTTCGCCCGCGCCGTACGCGTCGTCGACGACGTGCTGGTGCCGATCGTCCGCGAGACACGGGAGTCCGCCGAGCAGGGCGACGACGTCATCTCGACGCTCTGGCAGGCCCGCACCGACGACGGGCGGCAGCTCGACGAGCGGCAGGTCCGCAACGACACGGTGGCGATGTTCGCCGCCACCACGGAGACCACCATCAACGTGCTGACCTGGGCCTGGCCCCACCTGGACCAGCATCCCGAGGTGGCCGAGCGCCTCTACGCCGAGATCGACGAGGTGGTCGGCGGCGAGCCGGTACGCCGCGAGCACCTGAGCCGGCTCACGTACACCCGGATGGTGCTGGACGAGCTGCTGCGGCTCTACCCGATCGGGTGGATCATCCCGCGCCGCGCGGTCGCCGGGGACGTCATCGACGGTGTGCCGATCGAGCCCGGCGCGACGATGGCGGTCAGCCCGCTGATCACCCAGCGGATGCGGCAGTTCTGGGATCGCCCGGACGAGTTCGACCCGGAACGCTTCCGCCCCGAGCGGGTCCGCGCCCGGCACCGCTACGCCCACTTCCCGTTCGGCGGCGGGCCGCACCAGTGCCTGGGCATGTACCTGTTCTATCTGGAGGCCCAGCTCATCCTCGCCACCATGCTCAGCCGCTACCGGTTCCGGCTGCACCGTCCCGGCGTACCCGGGTTGCGGCTGGCCGCGGCGCTGCGGCCGCGCGAACGGGTGGAGCTGACACTCGTCGCCGCCGGGCGGACGGAGGGGGCATGACCGACGGCGCGACACCGGATCCGCTCGTCGTCGCCGCCGAACAGGGCCGGGTCTGCGCGCTGGCCGCGCAGGGCCAGCGTGGCCTGCGCAGAGCCGCCGCCGCGCACCCCGAGCTGTTCCCCGGCGACCCGTTCGACGCGACGCTGTTCAGCAGCATCGCGCAGGCGATGGCGTTCAGCGCCCCCTGGCACAGCGCCGCCGAGCTCGCCGTGACCAACCGCGCGGTGCTGTGGGGCTTCGCCGTGGACTGGCTGGTCGACCACCAGGCCACCAGCCGGGCCGAGGTGGACCGGATCGCCGGCGTCTGCCTGGACGTGCTCGACGGCGCCGACTCCGCCGACCCGCTGGGCCGGTTCCTCGCCGAGCTGCGCGACGACGTCGCCGCCGCGCCGGCCTATCCGGCGCTGCGCGACCACTGGCGGGACACGATGGCCCGTACGCTCGACGCGATGGCCCGCGAGTGGGACTGGCGGCGCACCGGCCGCCCCACGCTCGCCGACTACCTGGCAAACGCCGACAACCTCGCCGCGACTGTCGTGAACGTCGCGCACTGGATCCACACCGGATCGGTGTCCGAGGCCGGCACGCTGGCGCGGCTGATCGAGGTCGGTGACGAGGTCCAGCGGGCCCTGCGCCTGGTGAACGACCTCGGCACCCACCGCCGCGACGCCGAGTCCGGCGACCTCAACGCGCTGCTGCTGGTGGACGACCCGGCCGAGGTGGAGCGGCACTTCGCCGAGCAGGTCGACCACTGCCGCGTCCTGCTGGCGAAGCTGGCCGGCGAGGTGCCGCGGGAGGCCGACTTCCTGTCCCGGCAGCTCGGTTTCACCACCGGCTTCTACCGGAACACCGACTTCTGGGGCGTGCGGTGACGCTGACCGCCGGACCGGTGCACGCCACCCGGCCCGGGACCGCGCGCGACCTGATCGCCGCGCTCGGCGGCGAGCCGGAGGGGCAGACCTCACCGTCGGTCTACGAGACCGGACGGCTGATCGCGCTCGCGCCCTGGCTCGACGGCCACGACCGGCGCCTGGCCTGGCTGCTGGACCGGCAGCGTCCGGACGGCGGCTGGGGCGGCCCCGGCGGCTACGCGCTGGTGCCGACGCTGAGCGCGGTGGAGGCGTTGCTGACCGTGCTGCACCGCGACGGGCCGGCCGCCGCGTCCGCCGCCGCCGCGCACCGGGGGCTGACCTACCTGGCCGGCGCGTTGCGCGCGGGCGCCCCGCCGGACCTGCCGGCCACCGACCTGATCGTGCCGGCGTTGCTGGCCGCCGTGGACCGGCACCTCGACGGTCCGGCCGGGCCGCCCCACGGCCTGGCCGAGTGGGCGGGCCGGCCCCGCCTGCCGCTGCCGGCCGGTCTCGACCCGGTCCGGCTGACCCGGGTACGCGGACTGCTCGCCACCGGGCGGCCGGTGCCGGAGAAGCTGGCGCACGCGCTGGAGGTGGCGGGCGAGCTGGCGTACCGCGCGCCCGGGGTGCGTCAGTCGGCCAGCGGCGCGGTCGGCGCCTCACCGGCCGCCACCGCCGCCTGGCTGGGCGGGCCGGAGCCCGGACCCGCGCTTGGCTACCTGAACGCTGTCGCCCGGCCCGGCCCGGTGCCCTGCGCGAGCCCGATCACCGTGTTCGAGCGGGCCTGGGTGCTCGGCATCCTGGTCCGGGCCGGCGTGCCGGTCGGCACGCCCGAGCCGGTGCTGACCGAGCTGCGCGCCGCGGTCGGGCCGTCCGGCGCGGCCACCGCGCCCGGCCTGCCCGCCGACGCGGACACCACCGCTGTCACGCTCTACGCGCTGGCCCGGCTGGGCCGCGCGCCGGGCGTCTCACCGCTGGCCGGGTTCGACACCGGACGGCACTTCTGCACCTGGCCGGGGGAGGACGGGGCGTCGCTGACCACAAACGCGCACGTGCTCGACGCGCTCGGCGAGCACCCGAGCGGGCCCGGCGTCACCGGCGCCCGACGCCGGGTCACCGAGTGGCTGCTGGACCGGCAGGAGCCGGACGGGCGGTGGGAGGACCGCTGGCACGCCTCGCCGTACTACGCCACCTACGCGGTGCTGCTGGCGCTGGCCGACCACGCGCCGGACGGCGCGGCGCGTACCGCCGTCGAGCGGGGCGTGGCCTGGCTGCTGGCCACGCAGCGCCGGGACGGCTCCTGGGGACGGTGGGACGGGACCGCCGAGGAGACCGCGTACGCGGTGCTCGCGCTGGCCGACGCGGGCCGGCCCGGCGACGTCCGGGTCACGTCGGCGCTGGCGCGGGGACGCCGGCGACTGTCCGAGCTGGACGGATCCGACGGCGAACCGGCACTATGGCACGACAAGGACCTCTACCGCCCGACGCGGATCGTCCGCGCCGCGGTGCTGGCGGCCTCCGGCCGCGCCGGGGCGGCCCGGACGGAGGCCGCACCCACCATGATCAGGATCGCTTGAATGAGGTTCACGACGGCTGCTAGCGTGCGCCGGAGTCGATCGGATTTCGGACCGACCGAAGACCGGGCCAGGACGGTGTGATGGGTTCCCGCAGTACGAATCTCCGTACGAAGATCATCGCGCTGCTGCTGTCGCTGACCGCGCTCTGGGCGTTCGCCGCGTGGGTGACCGTACGGGACGGGTTCAACCTGCTCGGCGTGCAGACGCTGAACGCGCGCGTGTTCGAGCCGAGCGACCCGCTGCTGCAGGAGCTGCAGGCCGAGCGCCGGCTGTCGCTGCGCTACCTCGGTGAGTCCGACCCGAGCCGGCTGCGGGAGCTGGAGGCCCAGCGGGCCCGCACCGACGAGACCGCCACCGCCCTGTGGCGCTCGGTACGGGACTGGCGCACCGAGATCCCGGCCAGCGAGGAGCTGATGCGGCGGCTCGACGAGCTGAAGACCGAACTGGACCAGCTCGGTCAGGTGCGCGCCGACGTCAGCCGCAAGACCATCGACCGGACCAGCACGCTCCTCGCGTACGACGAGGCGGTCGACGGGATCTTCGCGGTCTTCGACGCCCTCGGCGGCCTCGACGACGACGAGATCGCCAAGGACACCGCGGCGCTCATCGACCTCAACCGGTCCCGGGAACTGCTGTCCCAACAGGACGCCCTGCTCACCGGCGCGATAGCGGCCAACCGGATCACGGTGGGCGAGCAGACCGCGTTCGCCCGCCTGGTCGGCGCGCAGTGGTTCCTCGCCGACCGTACCGCCCGGGAACTCGCCCCCGGCGACCGCGTCCGCTTCGAACGGATGGTCGAGGGCGAGGCGTTCCAGCAGCTCCGCACACTTCAGGACCAGGTGCTCGCGGCCAAGGGCGCCGAAGTGCGCCCGCCGGTGACCGTCGCGGCGTGGCAGGCCGCCGCCGAGAAGGCGATGGCCGACCTGCGCGAGGTGATCCTGGCCGGCGGTGAGGACATCGTCTCCCGGGCCATGCCCGTCGCGATCGGCGTCATCGTGCGGCTGGTGCTCGCCGCCGGACTCGGTCTGATCGCCGTCATCGCCTCCGTGGTCGTCTCGATCACCACGGCGCGGGCGCTCGTACGCCAGCTCGAACGGCTCCGCGAGGCCGCCTTCAAGCTGGCCCACGAGCGGCTGCCGAGCGTGGTGGAACGGCTGGGCCGCGGCGAGGAGGTGGACGTCGCCCGCGAGGCGCCACCCTTGCAGTTCGGCGACGACGAGATCGGCCAGGTGGGCAAGGCGTTCAACGTCGTGCAGGAGACCGCCGTCCGCACCGCTGTCGAGCAGGCCGAACTGCGCCGCGGCGTACGCGACGTGTTCCTCAGCCTGGCCCGGCGCACCCAGGCGCTCGTGCACCGGCAGCTCACGCTGCTGGACGCGATGGAGCGGCGGGAACACGACGCCGAGGAACTGGAGGACCTGTTCCGGGTCGACCACCTGGCCACCCGGATGCGGCGCAACGCGGAGAACCTGATCGTGCTCTCCGGCTCGACGCCGGGCCGGGCCTGGCGGCGCAACGTGCCGATGGTCGACGTGGTGCGCGGCGCGGTCGCCGAGGTCGAGGACTACACCCGGGTCACCGTGCGCCCGCTCGGCGACGTGTCGCTGACCGGCCGCGCCGTCGGTGACGTTATCCACCTGCTGGCCGAGCTGATCGAGAACGGACTCTCCTTCTCGCCGCCGCAGACCACGGTGGAGGTCCGGGGTCAGCTCGTGGCGAACGGCTTCGCCATCGAGATCGAGGACCGCGGCCTCGGGATGAGCGCCGACGAGCTGGCCGCCGCCAACGCGCGCATCGTCGACCGCTCCGAGCTGAACCTGGCCGACGCGGCCCGGCTCGGCCTGTTCGTGGTCAGCCGGCTCACCGAGCGGCACGGCGTCAAGGTGCAGCTCAAGGAGTCCGCGTACGGCGGGACGACAGCTGTGGTGCTGATCCCGCGTGAGCTGATCGCGGCCGCCGGCACGCCCGACGACCTGCCCGCCCCCGGGACGCCCCTGCCGGTGACGCCGGTGCCGGATCCGGGGGGAGGCACGCCGCCCGGCGACGTGTCCGAGCCGGCGACCCCGTCCGGCCCGGACGGCGGCCCCGAGCCGGAGCAGCCGTCCGAACCCGCCCCGCAGGTGCCGGAGCCGGTGGCGCAGGCACCCCGGTTGACCCCCTCCGGGCTGCCGGCGCGTACCCGCAAGCGGCAGTCCGCGGTGGCGGCGCCCACCACGGAGCTGGCGGTGGTGGAACGCCGGCCCGCCGCCCCGGCGGACGCGGCCGAGCCTTCCCCGGCGCAGGCGCAGGCGCCGGCATCCGAGCCGGAGCCGGCGCCCGTCACCGACGTGGGGCTGCCGGTCCGGGTACGCCAGGCCAGCATCGTGCCGGAGCTGCGGCACGACCAGACCGGGGCGGACGACGACGACGCCGACGACACGGCGCGTGCACCGGAGCAGGTGCGCCGGATGATGAGTTCCTACCAGAGCGGCACGCGACGCGGCCGTACCGATGCCGCGCGCTTGCTCGGCGGAGCGCGGGAGGCCGGCGGTGCGCCGGCCGACGCGGACGAGCAGGTTACCTGACCGGGACGTCGACGCGACGGGACCGGAAGCTGACGGCACACAGCCGGGAAGATGAGGACGACGAGTGGCGCAGAAGACGGCTTCGAGCGCGGATCTGACGTGGCTGCTGGATGACCTGGTCGGCCGGGTCAAGCAGGCGGAGCACGCCGTGGCGCTCTCCACCGACGGACTGTTGATGGCCTCGTCCCGCGGATTGAGCCGCGACGACGGTGAGCACCTGGCGGCCATGGCGGCGGGCATCCAGAGCCTGGCCCGTGGCGCGGGCAAACGGTTCGGTGGCGGGCACGTACAGCAGACCATCATCGAGATGCAGTCCTCCTTCCTGTTCGTCACAGCGGCCGGGCGTAACGCCTGCCTGGCGGTGCTGGCCACGGAGGACGCGGACGTGGGCCTGATCGCGTACGAGATGGCCATGCTCGTCACCCGGGTCGGCCGGTTCGTCGCGTCACCCACCCGGGAACAGCCCCTCGGCGAGAACGCGGCACGATGACCGGCCGGAGGGACTCCGCGGAGCAGGAGTGGGTCGACGACCACGCCGGCCCGGTGGTGCGCCCGTACGCGGTGACCGGAGGCCGGGCCCGCCCGGTCACCGGCACGTTCGACCTGATCTCGCTGGTCACCTCGACCCGCACCGATGTCGGGTCGGAGTCCGGGCTGGGCCCGGAGCACGTGGCGATAGTCGGCCTATGCCAGCGGATCCTCTCCGTGGCCGAGATCGCCGCCCATCTCGACCTGCCGGTGGGCACGGTCCGGGTCCTCCTCGGAGACCTGGCCGCCCGCAGCCTGGTACAGGTACGCGAGCCGCGCGCGACCCCCGCCGGCCTTCCCGACGAGCATGTTTTCGAGGCGGTTATCAATGGACTACGGGCGCTCTGAGCGGCCGGCGGGCGCCGCGCCGCTGCCCACCGCGATCAAGATCCTGATCGCGGGCGGGTTCGGCGTCGGCAAGACCACAATGGTCGGCGCGGTGAGCGAGACCAAGCCGCTGCGCACCGAGGAGGTGCTGACCGAGACCGGCATCGGCATCGACGACCTGTCCGGCATCGAGGAGAAGTCGACCACCACCGTGGCGATGGACTTCGGCCGCATCACCATCAGCGACGACCTGGTGCTCTACCTGTTCGGCACGCCCGGACAGGACCGCTTCTGGTTCGTCTGGGACGAGCTCGCGCTCGGCGCGCTCGGCGCGGTGGTGCTCGCCGACACCCGCCGGCTGGCCGACTGCTTCCCGTCGATCGACTACTTCGAGGGACGCGGCACGCCGTTCGTGGTGGCGGTCAACTGCTTCGAGGGCGCCAAGCAGTTCCGTCTCGACGAGGTGCAGGCCGCGCTGGATCTGGACCCGGGCGTACCGGTGGTGCTGTGCGACGCGCGCAAGCGGGAGTCGGCCAAGGAGGTGCTGATCACGCTGCTGGAGCACGCCATGAAGCTGCGCGAGGCACGCCGCCGCGCCGCCGAGGACTGACCGGTCACACATCGACGGGGGAGTGGCGATGACCGAGGTGACAGTCCGGGCGATGACTCCGGACGAGTTCGACAGCTGGCAGGAGGAGCTGGCCGCCGGGTACGCGCGGGAGCACGTCACGGCCGGTAACTGGACGGCCGAGGAGGCGCTCGACCGGGCCCGGGAGGCCACCGCCGGCTTCCTGCCGCAGGGCATGGCCACGCCCGGCATGCTGTTCCTGGTCGGCGAGCTGCCTGACGGCTCACCGGCCGGCTGGCTGTGGATCGGCCTGACCCACCCGCGCGGTGTCGCCGGCTGCGCGTTCCTCTACGACATCGAGGTCGCCGCCGGGCACCGGGGCCGGGGCCTCGGGCGGGCGCTGCTCGCGGCCGGCGAGCGGGCGGCCCGGGAGCACGGCGCCCGGGCGCTGGAGCTGAACGTCTTCGGCACCAACGAGACGGCACGCGGGCTGTACGAGACGTCCGGCTACCGGGTGGTCACCCAGCAGATGCGCAAGGACCTGTCGTAGCGCCGGTTCCTACAGGCGGGTGGCGGTGCGGACCAGCGCGGCCAGCGCCCGCGACCGGCTGTGCGGCGGCCACGCGATGACCGTGGTGACCGTCGGGGCGTCCGGCACCGGCACGGCGACCATGTCCGGCCACAGCAACGACCGGCATGACTCCGGCAGCACCACAGCGGTACGCCCGAGCGCCACCAGTTGGAGCAACTGGGAGTGGTCCCGGACCTCGGGGCCCGGCCCGTCGGGGTAGGTGCCGTCGTGCAGCGGCCAGCGCGGCAGCGGCAGGTCGGGCAGCGCCTCGACGTCGGCCATCCGCAGCTGGGCCCGACCGGCCAGCGGGTGCGTCGCCGGTAGCACCATGACCTGCTGTTCGGTCACCAGCTCCTCGGTGTCCAACCCGGTGATCGAGTCGAACGGCAGGTGCAGCAACGCCACGTCGGCCCGCCCGTCGCGCAGCAGCCGTTCCTGCTCGCCGATGCCGGACAGCAGCACCTCCACCCGTACCGAGTCCGGCTCGGCGGCGTACGCGTCGAGCAGTTTCGGCAGCAGCTCGCTCGACGCCCCCGCCTTCGTCACCAGCACCAGCCCGGCGCCGCCGTGCGCGGCCTCGCCGGCACGGCGGGTGCGGCGGTCGGCGGCGTCCACCGCGTCCAGGGCCGCCCGGCCCTCGCGGAGCAGCACCGACCCGGCCGCGGTGAGCGCGACACGGCGGCTGTCCCGTTCCAGCAGCGTCACGCCGAGGCGCCGTTCGAGCTGACGGATCGCCCGCGACAGCGGCGGCTGGGCGATGCCGAGGCGGCGCGCGGCGCGGCCGAAGTGCAGTTCCTCGGCGACCGCGACGAAGTAGCGAAGCTCCCGCGTCTCCATCCCGCCACCGTACCGCCGGATCGATACCCGCCGGGTATCGCCCGCTACCGAAGTGGTGTTGGAGGCCCGGCCGCCGCGCGGACAGGATCGAGACCATGAGCGAACGGACGATCGCGCTGGTGACCGGCGCGAACAAGGGAATCGGGTACGAGATCGCGGCCGGCCTGGGGGCGCTCGGCTGGCGGGTGGGCGTCGGCGCCCGGGACGAGCAGCGGCTCGCCGAGGCGGTCGCGAAGCTGCGCGCGGGCGGTGTGGACGCGTTCGGCGTACCGCTGGACGTGACCGACGACGCGAGCGTGACCGCCGCCGCCCGGCTGCTGGAGACGGAGGCCGGCGGTCTGGACGTGCTGGTCAACAACGCGGGCGTGACCGGCGGTGTGCCGCAGCACCCGGGTGACGTCGACCTCGGGACCATCCGGACCGCGGTCGAGGTGAACGTGATCGGGGTGGTCCGGGTGACCGAGGCGATGCTGCCCCTGCTGCGCCGCTCGGCGTCGCCGCGGATCGTCAACATGTCCAGCGGCGTCGGCTCGCTGACCCGGCAGAGCGCCTCCACCGGAGAGGAGCAGACCGGCCCGCTGTCGGTGGCGTACTCGCCGTCGAAGAGCATGCTCAACGCGGTGACCATTCAGTACGCGCGGGCGCTCGCCGGCACGAACATCCTGATCAACGCCGCCTGCCCGGGGTTCACCGCGACCGACCTGAACGGCTTCCGGGGCGTGCGGACGCCGCAGCAGGGCGCGGCGATCGGAATCCGGCTCGCGACGCTGCCGGACGATGGGCCGACCGGCGGCTACTTCGAGGACGCGGGCGTCATCCCGTGGTGAGCGCGGCTCGTCAGCACCACATGACCGGGTTGCCGGTCGCGACCGACGCCGCGCAGAGCCGGCGCAGCGGCTCCACGACGTAGGCGAAGTCGTCGCCCGACCGGCTGCGGGTCCGGACCGCGAGCCGCTCGGGCGGCGGCTCACCGTGATCGCTCACCGGCCGCATCGCCACCACCGTCCGCGTCCCGCCGACCGAGAACTCCACCCGGTCGCCGGGTAGCGGCCGCTGCCCGCACCGCACGGCCCGGAACAGCGTCACCGGCGGGTCGGCGCGGTCCTGTACGAAGAAGCCGTCCGGATCGACGCCGGCCTGGAAGCCCGGGCCGTACATGAACACCCCGCGGTAGACCTCGACGTACGGCATGAGCACCCGGCCGGTCGCCTCGTCGACGAGCTCCACCTCGTCGATGACCCGGTCGGTGCGCACGAACGCGTCCAGCTCGGCGAGCGCGACCGCCGCCCGGTCGGCCGGCAGGGGGCCGTCGCCGACGTCCGGCAGCGCGGCGGCGAGCGTCGGGAAGCGATGCTCGCCCGCCGCGCGCAACGCCTGCTGGAACAGGCGTACGCCGGACCAGTTGGACGCGTGCTCGTTCACCAGACCCATGGTCTCGTGCGGACAGGCGCTGTCCACCCAGGCGAGGAACGTGTCGTGTGCGGCCTCGTTTCCCTCCCACGGCCGCAACAGCGTGAGCACGCCGTTCTCGTCGTATCCGACCGGCCCGATCGGGCAGGGCGCGGCGAGGCCGTCCTGCCAGCAGCGGCAGGACACGTACGCGTCGAGCCCCACGCCGGCACGCTACCGGTTTCCGGCGACTCAGGTGATGGCGAGCAGCACGGCCTCTCCGCGCGCCGCCGCGTCGCGGTAGAAGGTGCACAGCGCGGCGAAGTTCGGCAGCAGGTAGCTGTCGAACTCGTCGTCGCCGTCGTCCCAGATGTGCGGGTAGATCTCGGCCTCGGACATGGCCGCCGGGTCGAAGCGGGCCCGCAGCGTCGCGTCGTCCACCGCGTCGAGCCCGGCGGCCACGGTGCGCACGGCGTCGGGCATGAGCAGCCGGGCCGGGCCCATGCCGAGGTCCGGCCCGATCGGGTCGCCGCCGACGATCGCCGGCCCGGCGTCGCCGCGGACCTCGTACGTGGTGCCGTTGAGCAGGTAGTGCAGGCCGTGCCACGCCTTGTCGAGGTCGAGTTCGTCGGGACCGCCGTCGAACAGTGTGCCGACCGTCTCCGGGTCGGCCAGCACCGTCGCCAGTTGCTCGCCGGACAGCCGGCGTGCGGTGAACACCATGCCCATGTGGTCGTCTCCCAGGGGTGGTCTGTCGCGATCCGCGGCAGCTTAGCGTGAGCGTCGGACACCCGTGCCATCATCGGCGGGTGGTGAGTGAATCCCGGCATCTCAGCGTCCACATCGACCGTCCGGTGGCGGAGGTCTACGCCTTCGCCGCCGACCCGGCGAACCTGCCCCGCTGGGCGCCGGGCCTCGGCGGCTCGGTGGCCCGGGTCGGCGGTCAGTGGTTCGTGGACACTCCCGAAGGGCGGGCGCGGCTGACGTTCGCTCCCGCGAACGAGTACGGCGTGCTCGACCACGAGGTGCTGACGCCGTCCGGCGAGACGGTGTACGTGCCGCTGCGCGCCATCGCCGACGGCGACGCGACCGAGGTGGTGTTCAGCCTGCGGCGGTCGTCCGGCATGAGCGACGCGGACTTCGACCGGGACACCGCGCTGGTCGAGGCGGACCTGGCCCGGCTCAAGGCCGTGCTGGAGAGCGCCGCCGGCTGATCGGCGCCCGTTGTCGTTCCGGCGTCCCCGTCCGTGCTGCCGCCCGGACGACGACGTCGAGGCCCTCCTCGAACAGCAGGTCGTCGTCCCAACGGGTGTCGTCGAGATGGCCGGAGGCGCTGAGGGTCGGGTAGGTGTCGGCGCTCGCGGCGATGTGGTCGCGGGCTGCGGCTCTCGCGCCCGGGTCCGCGCTCCGGCGCCACGTGGCCTCCGTGAGTGAGGCGCCGATGACGTAGTTGGCCAGCATTCTCGTGGCGACCGCGAGGTGCAGACCGTGACAGCCGCCCCGCACGAGCGCCGACTGCAGGAACTCGGTACGGGCCAGGACGTTGGGCCCGAGCATCGGACGTCCGACCAGCCCGGGCGCCCAAGGATGGCGCAGCATCGCGTCGCGCCATGCCCGGACGAGGACGCGGATGTCCTCCATCCAGTCGTCGCCGGCGTCCGGAATCGGCACGTCGCCGAAGATGCGGTCGACGGCCAGATCCAGGACGTCGTCCTTCGTCTTCACGTGCCAGTAGAGCGCGGTGGCAGTCACGTCGAGTCGCTGGGCGAGGTGGCGCATCGTCAGGCCCTCGACGCCGTGTTCGTCCAGCGTTGTCACCGCGCGTTCCACGATGCGCTCGAGGGTCAGCGGCGGCTTACGCCGCGCCCGCGGCTGCTCTGACCGCAGCCACACCGGTGTCGTCGCCGCACCGGGCTCGGTCGTGGTCATGGAGCCACTCTAGTTCACTGGACAGGTAGCTTAACAACGGTAAGCTGATTGAACAGACGAAAGTCCGGTCTCGACAGTGGGCAAGAAGGGCGTGCCGTGCCCCTGCTGCGGATCCACCTCGACAGCGACCCCACCACCGCCCGCCGCGTCCTCCACCTGCATCGCGAGGGCGGCGTCCATCACGAGTCGCGGGAAGCGGCCCGGGAACAGGTGTGGCGCCAGGGCCGCACCCCGGCCGGTGACCCGGTCTTCGTCGGCATCACCAACGGCCGCCGCAACGTGCGACTGCTCTACGACGTCGAGGTCTACTCCGACACCGTTTCGTGAGGACTCGCCGGCACTCACGCCGCGCGGGAATGGGAATTGCGCCTCGAGCTCGGCGGGTTATCGTGAGTGGGAAGGGATTCTGCGGCCCGGTGCGCCGGCATTCGAGCCGGCGAACGCAAATCCGGCGGACGCAATTCGGTGATTCAGTCGCCGATGGCGTCCCGCATTCTTTCCCTGGTCCAGTATTCGGCGGGGTCGGTGGCGCCGGGGCTCGGATTGTGCGTCGCGACCACCGGGCCGGGCGGCGCGGGTCGCCCTGCGTCGCCGTCGCGCGTCGCGAGGACCACGACGGCCGCGGCGACGGCGAGCGCCGCGACGGCGGCCGCGCCGAGCAGCACACGATGGGACATGTCGCCTCCTCCAGGGCCGGGTGCCGGTCCGCCGGGTGCCGGTCCGCCTGGCGCGCCGGGTGGCACACCAGGCGGACCGCCGGTCACCAGGTGTCGTTCGCGTACGTGTTGTAGAGCGTCCCCACCACGGCGGCGGAGAAATACGGCGAGCCGTTCGTGTTCGAGCCGCTCGAGTAGCTCATCACCCGTGCACGTCACCACGTCTGGTGGTGTTGTCGTAGCTGTAGTACCACGGGCCGCCGCTCGAACCGCCCCCGAAGCCGCAGTTCATCTCGATCCGGTTGCTGCCCGCGTCCCTCGACATGCCCGAGCAGACCCACTGGATCTCGCCGCTGTCCTTGTTGCTCGGGTAGCCGAAGATGTCGTAGTGGTACTCCCGGCCACCGCCGGTGAGCAGCCCGTTCGCGCCGACCGCGTCCACGATCGACCGGCTGCCGTAGACGAGCGCGACGGCCACGTCGTACTGCCGCTCACGGGTGCTGATCCAGCCGCTGGGCACCGCGAGCGTGGACCAGTCCCAGGTGCCGTACGGCTGCGCGCCGTTGCGGTACGACGGCACGAACATCCAGTTCGCGGTGTGCCAGTCCCGGCCCGGCCCGTCGTGCACGCAGTGCGCGGCGGTGAAGACCATGTTGCGCGCCGGGCTGTTCACCACGCTCGCCGAGCAGTAGTGGCCCAGGCCGTCGGTGGAGCTGGTGTAGAAGATCTTCCCCACCGTGATCGACTCGTTGAGCTGGGTGCCGAAGCCGCTGCCGTCCTTCGGCGCCACCGCCTCCGCGAAGCGCCGCACCCGCTCCGCCGCAGGGCTCTGGGTGACCGGGCCGGCGGGCTTCTCCACCTCGTCGGCGGGAGTGGCCGCCGCCATGCGCTCGGCCGTCCAGTAGGCCCTGGCCTGCGAGGACGACCCCGCCTTTCGCTCGATCGACGTGACAGCGGCCGGAGCGGCCGTGCCTGCGGCGGTGCCGGTGCCGGCCAGTGCCGGCGTGCCGGCGAGGATCGCCGGCAGGATCAGGGCCGGCAGGGCCAGAAGTCTGATCGTCGTCTTCATGAAATCCTTCCCAGTGTTCGATTCTCGGATCGAAACTGGAGCGCCCCGTTGTTCATCGCGATGTCGGCAACGTATCGACGGAATTCGGAGCGTGTCAACGAATCATGGGCGTCGATTGTTTGCAGTGTCGGATGTGCGATCGGGGGCGAGGGGCATCATCGAATTGCAATTTCGACATAATCGCGGTTACCGCCTGCGGGCGGGTGCGGGGTCGCGGATTCGCCACGGAGGCGGCGGCCGCGTGTCGCGACCACGCGCGCGACCGGCTGGGCGTCGACCGCCTCGTCGCGATCATCCACCCGGACAACACGCCCTCCAAGCGGGTCGCGGAGCGGATCGGGCTGAGCTTCGAGCGTGCGACCACGTCCGAATCGGGGGATCCGGCGCACGTGTACGCCGCGCGCCTGGCCTGACCGGGCTCAGCGGCGAGTCGACGTCACGAACCGGGTGCACGCGGCCGGGGTGAAGGTATGCGTCGATCTCGGCGACTCGCTGAAGTGCGCGGCGGACTTCCGGGACAACAACTACACCTCGTAGCCGACAGAACCGCTCCTCGCACCTCCCGTGCGAGGACGCGAACAGCGCAAAAGCCGCCCGGAGGAATCCCTCCGGGCGGCTTCGCCGCCGCGGGGTCAGGGACCACGGCGTGGTCCCTGACCCCGCGGGTTCAGCTCGCGATCATGCGGCGCAGCACGTACTGCAGGATGCCGCCGTGCCGGTAGTAGTCCGCCTCACCCGGGGTGTCGATGCGGACCACGGCGTCGAACTCCACGCCGCTGTCGGTGGTGACCTTGACGGTGCGCGGGGTGTCGCCGTCGTTCAGTGCGGTGACGCCGCTGATCGAGAACGTCTCCGTGCCGGTCAGGCCCAGCGACTCGGCGGTGTCGCCGCCCGGGAACTGCAGCGGCAGCACGCCCATGCCGATCAGGTTCGAGCGGTGGATCCGCTCGTACGACTCGGCGATGACCGCCTTCACGCCCAGCAGCATCGTGCCCTTTGCCGCCCAGTCGCGCGACGAACCCGAGCCGTACTCCTTGCCTGCCAGGATGACCAGCGGGACGTCCGCCTCCTGGTAGGCCATCGAGGCGTCGTAGATCGAGGTCTGCTCGCCGGTCAGGTGGTTGACCGTGAAGCCGCCCTCGACACCCGGGACGAGCTGGTTGCGCAGCCGGATGTTGGCGAACGTGCCCCGGATCATCACCTCGTGGTTGCCCCGGCGGGAGCCGTACGAGTTGAACTCGTGCCGGGCCACGCCGTGCTCGGCCAAGTACTTGCCGGCGGGGGAGTCCGCCTTGATCGAACCGGCCGGGGAGATGTGGTCGGTGGTCACCGAGTCGCCCAGCTTGGCCAGCACCCGCGCGTCGGCGATGTCCTGCACCGGGGTCGGCTCCTGCCGCATGCCCTCGAAGTACGGGGGCTTGCGCACGTACGTCGACTCGCCGTCCCAGGAGAACGTGTCACCGGTCGGGGTCGGCAGCGACTGCCAGCGCTCGTCACCGGCGAACACGTCGGCGTACGCGGCGCTGAAGCCGGTCGCGCCGATCGCCGAGGCGATGACGTCCTGGATCTCGGCGCTGTTCGGCCAGATCTCGCGCAGGAACACCGGGTTGCCCTGGGAGTCCTCACCGATCGGCTCGTTCGCCAGGTCGATGTCCATGGTGCCGGCCAGCGCGTACGCGACCACCAGCGGCGGGGACGCCAGGTAGTTCATCTTGACGTCCGGGTTGATCCGGCCCTCGAAGTTCCGGTTGCCGGACAGCACCGACACGACGGCCAGGTCACCGTCGTTGACGGCGGCGGAGACCTCCTCCGGCAGCGGGCCGGAGTTGCCGATGCAGGTGGTGCAGCCGTAGCCGACCAGGTTGAAGCCGAGCTTCTCCAGGTACGGCGTGAGGCCGGCGCGGTCGTAGTAGTCCATGACGACCTTCGAGCCCGGCGCCAGGGTGGTCTTCACCCACGGCTTGCGGGCCAGGCCCTTGTCCACCGCGTTGCGGGCCAGCAGCGCGGCACCGATCATGACCTGCGGGTTCGAGGTGTTGGTGCAGGAGGTGATCGCGGCGATCACCACGGCGCCGTGGTCCAGCTCGTACTCGACGCCGTCGGCGCCGGTCACGCGTACCGGATTGCTGGCCCGGCCGCCCGCGCCGACCGCGGCGGTCTCCAGGTCGCGCGGCGCGTCCGCCGGGTCGTTCACGCCGTTGGCGGGGGAGTCGCTGGCCGGGAAGGACTCGGCCGACGCCTCGTCGGCCGGGCCGTCGGCGCCGAACGGCTTCTCCTGCTGCGGCACGCCCGGCTTGCGGCCCGGGTCGCCGCCGGTCTCGTCGGCTGCCACGTAGTCGCTGAGCGCGGCGCGGAACAGCGTCTTGGCGCTGCCCAGCGGCACCCGGTCCTGCGGGCGCTTCGGGCCGGCCAGCGACGGCTCGATGGTGCCGAGGTCCAGCTCCAGGCGCTCGGAGTACTCCGGCTCGCGCTCCGGGTCGTGCCAGAGGCCCTGCTCCTTGGCGTACGCCTCGACCAGCGCGACCTGCTGTGCGTCGCGGCCGGTCAGCTCCAGGTAGCGGATGGTCTCGGCGTCGATCGGGAAGATCGCCACGGTCGAGCCGTACTCCGGCGACATGTTGCCGATGGTGGCGCGGTTCGCCAGCGGCACGGCGCTCACGCCCGGGCCGTAGAACTCGACGAACTTGCCGACCACGCCGTGCTTGCGCAGCATCTCGGTGATGGTCAGCACCAGGTCGGTGGCGGTGGTGCCGGCCGGCATCTCACCGGAGAGCTTGAAGCCGACCACGCGGGGGATCAGCATGCTGACCGGCTGGCCGAGCATCGCGGCCTCGGCCTCGATGCCGCCGACGCCCCAGCCCAGCACGCCCAGGCCGTTGACCATGGTGGTGTGCGAGTCGGTGCCGACGACCGTGTCCGGGTACGCCTGGCCGTTGCGCTCCATGATCGTACGGGCCAGGTACTCGATGTTGACCTGGTGCACGATGCCGGTGCCCGGCGGGACGACCTTGAACTCGTTGAACGCGGTCTGGCCCCAGCGCAGGAACTGGTAGCGCTCCTTGTTGCGCTCGTACTCCAGCTCGACGTTGCGCTCGAAGGCGTCCTCGCGGCCGAACAGGTCGGCGATGACCGAGTGGTCGATGACCAGCTCGGCCGGGGCCAGCGGGTTGACCTTTGTGGCGTCGCCGCCCAGGTCACGGACCGCCTCGCGCATGGTGGCCAGGTCGACCACGCAGGGCACGCCGGTGAAGTCCTGCATCAGCACCCGGGCCGGGGTGAACTGGATCTCCACGCTCGGGTCGGCGGTGGCGTCCCACGCGCCGAGCTGCTGGATGTGGTCGGCGGTGATGTTCGCGCCGTCCTCGGTCCGCAGCAGGTTCTCCAGCAGGATCTTCAAGCTGTAGGGCAGCCGCTCGTGGCCCTCCACCTTGTCGATCCTGAAAATCTCGTAGCTCGCGTCTCCGACGCGTAGCTGGGTCTTCGCACCGAAGGTGTCGAGGCTCGCCACGTCGTACTCCTTCACACCAGCGACCGTGAGTAGTCCTGAGCAGTTTGTCGCACCGACCGGGGCGCTGCCCTGCTTAGGCAACACTTACCTGCGTCGGTCTCTACAAAACCGTACGTCCGTCTTGCTATTCACGCAACCTCGTGCCACGCTGCGGGACGAGGAGGTGCCACCATGATCCATCACGTCCTGCTCGCCTGCCCCCGCGGCTCCGAGGACGCGTCCCGCTCCTTCTACACCGGCCTGCTCGGCCTCACCGAGAAGCCCAAACCCCCGGCCCTCGCCGCCCGCGGTGGTTGCTGGTTCACCGGGTACGACGCCGAACTGCACCTGGGCGTCGAGGACGACTTCCGTCCCGCCCGCAAGGCGCACCCCGCGCTCGTGCGCACCGACCTGGACGAGCTGGCCGCCCGCCTGGACGCCGCCGGGCACACCGTGACCTGGGGCGACGACGAGATTCCCGGCATGCGGCGGTTCCACACGTACGACCCGCACGGCAACCGGCTGGAGTTCCTGGCCCCCGCGGGCTGACCCGGCGCGGGTAGGGTCGACTGGTGGTCGACGTTCAGCACTGGCTCGCCGCGCTCCCGCCGGCCCTGATCTGCCTGCTCGTGGGCGGCGTGATCGGCGTGGAGAGCATGGGTATCCCGCTCCCCGGCGAGATCGTGCTGGTCAGCGCCGCTCTGCTCGCCGCCACCGGCGCGGTCGGGCCCGAGTGGGTGGCCGCCGCCGCGGCCACCGGCGCCATCGTCGGCGACTCCATCGGGTACGCGGTGGGCCGGCGCGGTGGCCGTCCCCTGCTGGAACGGCTCGGCCGGCGCTTCCCGAAACACCTCGGCCCGGCACACCTGGCCCGCGCCGAGCTGAGCTTCGCCCGGCACGGCGTCTGGGCGGTGTTCTTCGGGCGGTTCGTCGCGCTGCTGCGCATCCTCGCCGGGCCGCTCGCCGGGGCGCTGCGCGTGCCGTACCGCCGGTTCCTGGTCGCGAACGCGGCAGGCGGGCTGGTCTGGGCGTTCGGCACCACCTACCTGTTGTTCTACGTCGGGCAGGCCGCCGAGCACTGGCTCAAGGACATCTCCTGGGCCGGGCTGGTGCTGGCGGTGCTGGCCGGCGTGGCCAGCACCGCGTGGCTGCGCCGCCGCGCCAAGCGCCTGGAGCCGGTGGAGACCCCCGAGGAGCCCACCCCCCTCCCCACAGCCGACCGCTGACCCACCCCGCCCCCCTCCCGCCCTCGCCCCCCGGGGGCCCTTCCCGGTGATCAAGGAGTTCGCGTCCTGCGGCGGCTCTCGCAGTGACCCAAACTCCTTGATCACCGATGGCGATGAGGGCGGGAGGCAGGGGAGGAGAGCGGGATGGAGCGCGGGCGGGGCCCGGCCGGTCGGAGTGCGCCGGGTGGACGGGGTGCGCGCGATCCCTGGCGCCGACCGACCGCCTACCCCCGTCCCTGCCCTTGCCCTCCGCCCTCCCCCGCCCTCGACCCGGTGATCATGAAGTTGGCGGCGACAAATCAGACAGAGACCGCAGTCAACTTCATGATCGCCGGGGCAGGGTGGTGAGTCGGTGGAGATCTTGGTACGAAACGGCCCCTCCAGGGGCTCTCAGAGGGGCCGTTTCATACCAAGATCTTGTGCGGCCTGTGCTCGGGACGGGGCGGGGTGGGGTCAGGGGGTGGTGAGGAGGGTCAGCAGGGTGTCTCGGGCGGTGCGGACGGCGGCGCGGGACTCCTCTGTGTGATCGAGCGCGTCGAAGCCGTGCTGCCCGTTCGGCACGTCCACCACGTGCAGCGGGATGCCGCGCCGCCGCGCGACTGCGGTGAACGCCTCGATGGTGGGGGCGACCTCGGGCCGCTCCCGCCCGGCCCGGGTCAGCACGAGCGCCGGCCGCGCCGCGCCCTCCGCCGGCCGCGCCGCGCCCTCCGCCGGCCGCGTCGCGCCCTCCCCCCGTGCGGCGTCGACGACCGCGTCTGCGGGCGGGTCGAGGGCGTCGATCGGGCGGAAGCGCGGGTCGACCGGCGGCCATCCGGGCAGCGGGGCCAGCAGGGGATAGGTCGCGGCCACGCCGCGCAGCCAGGCGGGCGGGTCGCGGAGCCAGTCACCGAGCAGCAGGCCGGCGCCGGAGAAGAACCAGAGGCCGAGCCGGTCGGGATCGACGCGCGGATCGGCGCGGAGCTGCGCGGCGGCGTCGGCCACCCGCGCGGCGACCGCGTACATGTCGTCCGGGCTCGCCACGGTGAGCCGGGGGATCGCGGCCAGCACGCCGGCCTCGGCGAGCAGCGCGCCGTAACCCCGGTAGAGCGGCCAGTCCCGCGCGTCGGGGGCGTCGGGCGGGCCCGGTACGCCGTGCACGACGACCACCGCGGGATGCCGCCCGTCGCCGGTGGGCACGTGCAGGTCGACGTCGCCGTGCCGCTCCACGGCGGCCGGTGGGGGATCGAGGACGAACGGACTCTCCCAGAAAACGGTCTCCATCGTTGCGATGGTAGGAGAATCCGACCGTCCGATCAGGACGAGGAGGCCTTGGCGTGCCGCTCGCGCAGCCGGTCCCGGATCTCCTCCGGCGTGTACGCCCGGCGTCGCCGTTCCGCCCGGGCGACCACCACTCCGGTCGCCGCGACGCCGGCGAGACCCGCGAGACCGAGTACCTTCCACCACCGCATCCGTTGCCGCATCCGCATAGGGTAGTCCTCCATGAGCATCAGCCTGGACGAGGCCGTGGAGCTGACCCGTACCGGCGATCTGTGGGTGTTCCGCGGACGCAGCGTGCCCGACCGGGCCATCCAGTTCACCACGAACAGCCCGGTGAACCACGTGGGCATGGCCGTGGTGCTCGACGACATGCCGCCGCTGATGTGGCACGCCGAGCTGGGCCGAACGCTGCCGGACATGTGGACCGGCACCCACCAGCGCGGGGTGCAGTTGCACGACCTGCGGGACGCGGTCTGCGTCTGGGCCAACCGGTACGGCCAGCGGGGCTGGCTGCGCCAGCTCGAACCGCCGGCCGACACCGCGATGGAGGAGGCGGTGCTGCGTACCGTGGCACGGCTGGACGGGACGCCGTTCCCGTCCACCGCGCAGCTCGCCTGGCGGTGGGCCCGGGGCCGGCTGCCGGATCCGCGCCGCCTGAACCTCGGTGCCGTCACGGGAAGGATCGGCGACCGGGGCCGCACCGGTGACGGAGGCGGAAGTGTGGACGGGGGCGAGACCGCGGACGGGGGTAGGAACAGCGACAACGCGCTGGAGACGGCGTACTGCGCCGAGGTGGTGGCGGTGACCTACGAGGCGATGGGTCTGCTGCCCGCCGGCCGGCGGCCCAACTGGTACGACCCGGGCCGGTTCTGGAGCGGCGACGACCTGGGCCTCAGCGGCGGCGCGCACCTCGGCGCCGAGATCGAGGTGCGGGTCCCGCCGCGCTGAGGAAGGTTTGCCGCCGGCGCGGGCCGGTAATGAGGAGCGTCGTGACGGCTTCCACCGACCTCGACACGCTCACCGACTTCTTCGACCGGTACGGCGTGGCGCTGACCACCGCCGACGTGCCGGCCATCGCCGGCTGCTACGCCCTGCCCGGGCTGGTGGTCGCCGACACCTACAGCTTCTCGTTCACCTCGCCCGCGGCGGTGGCACTCAGCTTCGTCGGCGCCGCCCCCGACTACCAGGAGCGGGAACTCGTCGCCGCCAACGCGCAGATCGAGGACGTACAGCAGATCTCGGCGCTGCTCACCGAGGTGGCGGTGCGCTGGGAGTTCCTGGACAGCCAGGGCGGCGCGGTGCCCGGCGAGCGCTACCGCTACCTGCTGCGGGCCACCGACGACGGCCCGATGATCTGCACCGTCATCCGTACCGCCTGATCGTGCCGCTGTGGCGGCCGGCCGCGCGGGCCGGCCGCCACACCGGTGTCAGCGGTGGTGGGCGCCGGCCCAGCGCTCGGCCTCGGGGGCCGGGTGCAGGCCGGGCTCGTGCAGGCCCTCCTCGGTGACCTGGCCGATCCGGCGGTACGTCTCCGGCCGGCTGGTGCGCAGCACCACGCCCCACAGCAGGCCGAGCACGCCCGCCGCCACCGGGATCGCCGGCAGCAGCCACTTCAGGTAGCTCGCGGTGTCGGGGGCGAGCAGCGCGTCGAAGTTGAACAGCAGCACCAGCAGCACGGCGGTGAGCAGGATCGTGCCGAGCGCCGGAGCGATCGACCGCTGCCACGCGCTCTCCGGGCCGGGACGGCCGCGGAAGAAGCCGACAACGGCGGCCGAGGTGAGCGTCATCAGCAGCACGACACCCACAGCGGCCGCGCCGGACAGCCAGGTGAACAGGTCGATGACCGGGTCACGGCCGGTCATCGCGAACGCCAGGAACACCACCACCGCCAGGACGCTCTGGACCACCGAGCCCGCGACCGGCGCGCCGCTGCGGCTGGAGGTGGCGCCGAGGAAGCGCGGCAGGACCCGCTCCCGGCCGAGCGCGAACAGGTAGCGCGCCACGCCGTTGTGGAACGACAGCAGGGCGGCCAGCACGCTGGTGATGAACAGGACGTTGGCGATGTCCGCGACGACGGCGCCGGTGTACTGGTCGAGCGCGCCGAAGATGATGCCCGGACCGGCCTCGGCGCTCGCCGCCGGTGCGTTCTCCGGGCCGGTGAGCACGGTCAGCGCCCAGGCGGAGAAGGCGTAGAACAGGCCGGTGAACGCGACAGCGATGTAGGTGGCCCGGGCCACGGTGCGCCGCGGGTCCTTGACCTCCTCGCTGTAGATGGCGCCGCTCTCGAATCCGGTGAAGGAGGCGATGGTGAACGCGAGCACCGCGCCGAAGCCGGCGCCGAACAGGTGGCCGGGGCTGATGCCCGCGGTGGTCACGGCGCCGCCGTCCGGGTTGGCGAAGGCCACCAGGTCGAAGATCAGCACGGCCACGCACTCGAGGATGAGCAGCACCGCGAGCACCGTGGCGTTGAGGTCGATGCGCAGCACACCGAGCGCGCCGATGAACACCCAGGCCAGCAGCGCCCAGACCCACCAGTCGAGGCTGATGCCGGTCTTGGCGTCCATGAAGTCGCCCAGGATCGCGCCGAGCAGGCCGTACAGACCGATCTGGATCGCGTTGTACGCGGCCAGCGCGACCGCCGAGCCGGCCACCCCGCCGGCCCGGCCGAGGCCGTTGGCGATGTACGCGTAGAACGCGCCCGCGTTGGCGACGTACCGGCTCATCGCGGCGTAGCCGGTGGCGAAGACGGCGAGCACGGCGGCGAGCAGCACGTATCCGAGCGCGGCGCCGATGTTGCCGCTGACCGCGTACATGGTGGTCACACCACCGCCGAGAACGGTCAGCGGGGCGGACGCCGCGACGGTGAAGAAGACGAGGTGAGCGGTGCCGAGACGACCGCGGCGCAGCCCACCGTCGGAGAAGAACGGATCGGAGGACAAGGCTTCTCCAGGGGAGGGGGTAAGGGGATTGAGGTGTCTACTTCGGAACAACCTGAAGCAGGGTATTGGTGATCACGTATTGTGACAACCCCGCTTCGATATCGATTGGGGTGCGCGTGATCCGGCGGAATTGAGCTGTGCGTGGTCATGCCGTACCGTCCCGTGTCGACGATCACGGCCACCGTTCGAGGATGGACCATGACCTACCCCGGGGCGCAGGCCACTTACCGGCTTGCGGATGCGCTGTTCCTTATCGGACATGACGAGTTCACCGGCAAGCCACACGTCGCCGTCGACCGGCTGGAGTGCGGGCTGGCCGGCGCCGCGCTCGCCGAGCTGATGTTCGAGGGCCGGATCGCCCTCGACGGAGGGGGGATCGCCGCGGTGGATCCGCGGCTGTGGCAGGAGCCGCTCACCGACCTGCTGATAACCGAGATCCTGCGCCGCGAGGGAGCGCATCCGGCCCGGCTGTGGATCCGCTACCTGCGGACCCAGCTCAACATCAACGAACGGGTGGGCACCCGGCTGGTCACCGCCGGCGTGCTCCGCCGCGAGCAGGGCAAGCTGATCGGCCGCGCGGTGCGCTGGCCGGCCAACGACCCGAACCAGGCGGCCTCACCGCGGGTGCGGCTGACCGCGATGCTGATGCACTCGTCCCCGGCCGAGCTGGACCCGGGCACGCTGCTGCTGGCGACGCTCGCCGAGGCGGTCGGGCTGGCCGCGCACATCTTCGACCCGCAGGTGGCCACGCGGATGCGCGACTGCCGCCGGTTCCTGCCGGCGCAGCTCGACGGGCTGCTGGCCGCCGTCGTGAGCGCGCTCGACGTCAGCACCACCACGGTACGGCGATGACGTCCCGCCCCGGGCCGAGCCGGGGCGGGACGGCACCGGTCAGGCCGGGTCGCGCCACATCGGGTAGAGGCTGGGGCCCTCCGGCAGGTCGAGTGTGACCGGGCGGCGCCGGAACCCGAGCCGCTCGTAGAGCGCGGCGTTGCGCGGCGAACTGGCCTCCAGGTACGCCGCCGTGCCGGCCTGATCCAGCTCGGCCAGCCTGTTACGCAGCAGTGCCGACCCGACGCCCTTGCCGTGATGGTCCGGGTGCACGCCGATGAAGGGCAGGTACCAGTGCGGCTCACCCGGGTGCCGGGCGCTCATCATCTCGTCCAGCATGGCGAACCGCTTCATGGCCTCCGCGCCGATCGCGGCCTCCATCCCGTCGAACTCGCCGCTGTCCTCGGCGTCGTGGCCCTCGCCGGTGGGCAGCCACAGCGTGGCCCCCAGCCCGTCACCGGCGACGTACACCTCACCGGTGCGCAGCGCCAGCGCGACGAACGGTCCGAAGAAGGCGGCATGGACCCGCGCGCGGTGGTCGTCGTCGGGGAAGACCCAGCCGCTCACCGGATCCCGCATGAACGCCTCGGCGAGAATCGCTGTCACGGCGGCGGCGTCGGCCGCGGACGCCCGCCGGATACTGCCCTGCCACTCAGTCACTGGCCAACCGTCCTACCGGCTCGACGAGCCATTGTGGTCATTGATCGGCGTGCAAGGTATCAGGTGTGCGGTGCCGTGCGGCAGGGCTCGACAGCGATGCTCGCCGCGACCCGGTCCGGGTGGCTACTCTGGCCCGGACCCCGACAGGAGGACCATGTCCCGCACGCGTCGTCCCGGACCGCAGCCCGGGGCCGCCATGACCTCGTCCCCCTGGATCCTCGTCGCCGCCGGGGCGCTCGTGATGGTGGTCCTGCTGGTGGTGGCGCTCGGTTCGGTGCGGGGCCGCAGCACGTTCCCGTCGGCCGGACCGGCCGATCCGGTGATGTCGCTGCCCGGCATGCCGCTGACGCCCACGGCGGTCAGCGCCACCGGCCCCTCGCCGGTCGCCGCCACCGCGCCGGTGCCGGGCCTGTCACCCCGGTCCACGATGCTGCCCGCACGGCCGACGCCGGCCGCGCCGCCGCCGAGCCCGCGGGGCGTGGCCCGGCCGGTGCTGCCCCCGCCGCCTCCGCCCTCGCCGCCCGCGCCCTCCTCGGCGGTGGCCGGCCGGTACAGCGTGATGAGCTCCTTCGACGGCGGTTTCATCGGTGAGGTGCTGCTCGTCAACACCGCGCGTACGCCGCACGGCTGGACGGTGCGGGCGGTTTTCCCCGGTGGCCGGCTGGTCACCGCCTGGGTCGAGGGCGCCGAGCAGGGCGTCTTCGGCTTCGCCGACGGCGTGTTCACCTACCGCAGCGGATTCGACCTGGCCCCCGGGCAGTCGTTGCCGGTGCGCTTCCACATCGAGCGTGCCGGCACGCGTCCGGCGAGCTGCACCGTCGACGGCACGCCCTGCGCCGAGCGGTAGGTCCGGCACCCCGGGGCGGGGCCGGCATATGCGCCTCCCTTGCAAGGTAACTGCTTTGTTGCGGCATGGTTTGCAAGGTATTGCAGAATGTTTCGGCAAGGGCTAGCGTGCGGGCGAATCAGCGACCAGAGAAAGGCCGTCGATGAAACCCCCGCCGATATCCCCCAAGGCGCTGCTCGCCCTGGTCACCTCCCTCGTGCTCACTCTCGTCGGCGTGCCGGTGGCCCTCCACCAGCTCGGCGCCGACGCCGCCGGACCGGCCGCCACCCCCGACGTCCTGGCCGCCGGCAACGCTCCCCAGTGGAACCGCGAGCCGTCCCCTGACGCACTCCTCGAGGCCGCCACCAACACGGCGAAGGCCGAGCAGTTCTACTTCGTCCTGCCCGACCGCTTCGCCAACGGCGACAGGCGCAACGACACCGGCGGCCTGACCGGCGGCCGGCTCACCACCGGCCTCGACCCGGCCGACAAGGGCTTCTACCACGGCGGCGACCTCAAGGGCCTGATCGACCGGATGGACTACATCCAGGGTCTCGGCACCACCGCCATCTGGCTCGCCCCGATCTTCAAGAACCGGCCGGTGCAGGGCGCCGGCGCGGACGTCTCGGCCGGCTACCACGGCTACTGGATCACCGACTTCACCCAGGTCGACCCGCACTTCGGCACCAACGCCGAGTTGAAGAAGCTGGTCGACCTGGCCCACCGGCGGGGCATCAAGGTCTACCTGGACATCATCGTCAACCACACCGCCGACGTGATCCGGTACGCCGAGGACAAGTACGGCTACGTGGACAAGAAGACCGCCCCCTACCGCGACGCGCAGGGGCGCCCCTTCGAGGACCGCAACTACGCCGACGGTACGCGCAGGTTCCCGGCGGTGAACGACAAGTCGTTCCCGTACACCCCGGTGTTCGCCACCCCGGCCGACGCGAAGGTCAAGGTGCCGGCGTGGCTCAACGACCCGACCATGTACCACAACCGCGGTGACTCCACCTTCGCCGGGGAGAACAGCGAGTACGGCGACTTCTTCGGCCTTGACGACCTGTGGACCGAGCGTCCCGAGGTGGTCCGCGGCATGACCGACATCTACGCCCAGTGGATCGGCAAGGTCGGCGTGGACGGGTTCCGCCTCGACACCGTCAAGCACACCAACCTCGACTTCTGGCCGCAGTTCGCCGGCGGAATCGACGCCGCCGCGAAGAAGGCCGGCAAGAAGGACTTCTTCATGTTCGGCGAGGTCTACAGCGCCGAGCAGGAGATCCAGTCGACGTACGTACGGCAGGGCGGGCTGCCCGCCACGCTCGACTTCTCCTTCCAGGAGGCGGCACGCGGGTACGCCGCCGCCGACGGCTCGGCCAGGACGCTCGCCGACGTCTACGCCAAGGACGACCTGTATTCGGCGCGGGACACGAACGCCAACCGGCTCACCACGTTCCTGGGCAACCACGACATGGGCCGGATCGGCTCGTTCGTCGCCGCCGCCGGCGGTGACGACGCCACCCAGTTGAGCCGCAGCCGGCTCGCCCACCAGCTCATGTTCCTCACCCGCGGCCAGCCGGTCGTCTACTCCGGTGACGAGCAGGGCTTCACCGGGCCGGGCGGCGACAAGGACGCCCGGCAGGACATGTTCGCCTCGCGGACCGCCGACTACCTCGACGACGACCTGATCGGCACCACCCGCACCCACGCCGTCGACCAGTACGACACCCGCCACCCGCTCTACCGGACCATCGCCGAGCTGGGCGAGCTGCGGGCGGCGCACCCGGCGCTGCGCGACGGCGTGCAGGTGACCCGGTACGCGGCCGACGGGCCGGGCGTGTTCGCGTTCTCCCGCGTGCTGCCCGCCGACCGGATCGAGTACGTGGCGGCGGTGAACAACGCCGCGACACCGCAGACTGTCACAGTGGACACCTGGTCGGCCGGCGCCCGCTTCACCGGCGTGTACGGCGGCGCCGCGGGCGCGACGGCCGGCACGGACGGCAAGCTGAGCGTCACCGTGCCGGCCATGTCGGCGCTGGTGCTCAAGGCCGACCGGGCGATCCCGCAGGCCGGGGCCCCGAAGATCACGATCACCGAGCCGGGCGGCGACCCGGTCCCCGGCAAGGTCGCCGTCACCGCCCAGGTCACCGGCGACCCGCTCGCCTCGGTCACGTTCGCCGCCCGGGTCGCGGGCGGGAAGTGGACGCTGCTCGGCAGCGCGCACCGCGCGCCGTACACCGTGCACCACGACCTTACCGGCCTGCCCGGCGGCACCCGGGTGGAGTACAAGGCGGTGGTCCGCGACGGCAAGGGCCGCACCGCCACCGCCCGCGCCACCGGCACGGTCGGCACCCCGGCGCAGGGCGCGTCGCGGGACTGGGCGATCGTGCACTACCAGCGCCCGGCCGGCGGGTACGACGACTGGCGGCTCTACGCCTGGGGCGACATCGACCCGGCGTACGTGACGCAGTGGCCCGCCGGGCAGCCGTTCGCCGGTGAGGACTCCTACGGCCGGTTCGCCTGGGTAAAGCTCAAGCCCGGCGCGAAGTCGGTCGGTTTCCTCGTGATCGACGGCGACGGCAACAAGGACGTGGCGAACGACCGCACCATCGACGTGACTGCCACCGGCGAGGTCTGGGTCAAGCAGGGCGACCCGGCGGTCTACCCGACGAGGCAGGCCGCCACCGGCGAACCGGACCCGCCCGTCGCCCAGGACACCGCGCTGATCCACTGGCGCAAGGCCGACGGGAAGTACGACGGCTGGGGCCTGCACCTGTGGGACGGCGCGGCGAACCCGACCGACTGGGCCGCCCCGCTCAAGCCGGAGAAGATCGACGCGTACGGCGCGGTGTTCCGGGTGCCCCTCGCCGCCGGGGCGACCGGGCTGAGCTACATCATTCATTCCGGCGACGAGAAGGACCAGCCCGAGGACCAGCGGCTCGACTTCGCCTCCGCCGGACGCGAGGTGTGGCTGCTCGCCGGCGTGAAGGGGCGGCTGCTGCCGACCACCACGTCCGGCGCCGCCAAGGATCTCGACCTGACCAAGCAGAAGGCGCAGTGGATCGACAGGTCCACAGTCGCCTGGGCCACCGGGCCGACCGACGGCAGGCGGTACGCGCTCGCCGTCGCCCCGGCCGGTGGGATCGGCCTCGCCGACGGCGAGCTGACCGGCACGTACACCACGATCCCGCTGCGGGCGCAGCGCAACGGGTTGACCGAGGCGCAACGGCAGGCGTACCCCCATCTCTGGGCCTATCGCGCCTTCTCGCTGGACCGCGTCGACCTGGGCAAGGTGCCGGCGGCGCTGCGCGGCCAGATCGTGGTCACCGAGCGGGACGCCGAGGGCGCGCTGCTCGCCGCCACCGGCGTGCAGATCCCCGGCGTGCTCGACGACGTCTACGCGGCGGCGACCGGCGCGAAGCTCGGCCCGACGTTCGCCGGACGGGTGCCCACGCTGGCGGTGTGGGCGCCGACCGCGCGCACGGTGTCGCTGGAACTGTTCGACTCGCCCACGGCGCAGCCGGCCACCGTGGCGATGCGCCGCGACGACCGCACCGGCGTCTGGTCGGTGCGCGGCACGAAGGCGTGGAACGGCCGCTACTACCGCTACCGGGTGCAGGCGTGGCAGCCGGCCACGCAGAAGATGGTCACCGCGTCGGTGACCGACCCGTACTCCGTGGCGCTGGCGCCGGACTCCACACACAGCCAGATCGTCGACCTGACCGACCCGGCGCTCGCGCCGGCCGGCTGGGCCGACCTGCGCAAACCGGCCGCGCCGCCGGCGGCGAAGGTGCAGATCTCCGAGCTGTCGGTGCGGGACTTCTCCATCGCCGACACCACCGTCCCGGCCGACCGGCGGGGCACCTACCTGGCGTTCACCGACCCGGACACCGCCGGCATGAAGCACCTGCGCAAGCTCGGCGACGCCGGGGTCAACCACCTGCACCTGCTGCCGGCCTTCGACTTCGCCACCATCCCGGAGAAGCGGGCCGACCAGGCCCGGCCGGACTGCGACCTGGACGCGCTGCCGCCGGACTCCGACAAGCAGCAGAAGTGCGTCGCGGCGGTCGCCGGCACCGACGGCTACAACTGGGGGTACGACCCGCTGCACTACACGGTGCCCGAGGGCGGGTACGCCACCGACCCGAACGGCGCGAAGCGCACCACCGAGTTCCGCCAGATGGTCGCCGGAGTGAACAAGGCCGGCCTGCGGGTGGTCATGGACGTGGTCTACAACCACACCTCGGCCGCCGGCGCCGACCCGAAGTCGGTGCTCGACCAGGTGGTGCCGGGCTACTACCACCGGTTGCTGGAGGACGGGACCGTCGCCAACTCCACCTGCTGCGCCAACACCGCCCCCGAGCACGCCATGATGGGCAAGCTCGTGGTGGACTCGCTGGTCACCTGGGCCAAGGCGTACAAGGTCGACGGTTTCCGGTTCGACCTGATGGGCCACCACCCGAAGGCGAACATCCTGGCCGTACGGGCCGCGCTGGACAAGCTCACGCTCGCCCGCGACGGCGTGGACGGGCGGAGGATCCTGCTCTACGGCGAGGGCTGGAACTTCGGCGAGGTCGCCGACGACGCCCGGTTCACCCAGGCGACCCAGGCCAACATGGCCGGCACCGGCATCGGCACGTTCAACGACCGGCTCCGCGACGCGGTTCGCGGCGGCGGCCCGTTCGACGCCAACCCGCGGGTGCAGGGCTTCGCCTCCGGCCTCTACACCGACCCGAACGGTGACGAGGTGAACGGCTCGGCCGCCGAGCAGCGGGCCCGGCTGCTGCACCAGCACGACCTGATCAAGGTGGGGCTGACCGGTAACCTGCGCGGCTACCGGTTCACCGACTCCACCGGCAAGCGGGTCACCGGCGCGCAGGTCGACTACAACGGCGCTCCGGCCGGGTACACCGCCGCGCCGGGCGAGGCGGTCACCTACGTCGACGCCCACGACAACGAGATCCTTTACGACGCGCTGGCGTACAAGCTGCCGCAGGGGACCTCGGCGCAGGATCGGGCCCGGATGCAGGTGCTCGCGCTGTCGACCACCGCGCTCGGGCAGGGCGCCGGGTTCGTCACCACCGGCTCGGAGCGGTTGCGCTCGAAGTCGCTGGACCGCAACTCGTACAACTCCGGTGACTGGTTCAACCAGATCCGGTGGGACTGCGCCCAGGGCAACGGGTTCGGCGCCGGCCTGCCACCGGAGGCCGACAACAAGGACAAGTGGTCGTACGCGAAGCCGCTGCTGGCCGATCCGTCGCTGGTGCCGGACTGCGCGGCGATCGACCTGGCCGACGCCCGGTACGCGGAGCTGCTGCGCATCCGCCGGTCCTCGCCGGTGTTCGGCCTCGACACCGCCGAGCAGGTGCAGAAGCGGGTGGCGTTCCCGGTGTCCGGAACGAAGGAGACGCCGGGCGTGCTCACCATGACGCTCGACGCGCGCGGACTGGACGGGAAGTGGAAGTCGGTGACAGTCGTCTTCAACGCCACCCCGGAGACGGCGAAGCAGACAGTCACCGGGCTGCGTGGGGCGAACGTGGCGCTGCACCCGGTGCTGCGGAACTCGGCCGACCCGGAGCTGCGTACCGCGTCGTTCGACAGGGGCGCCGGCACGTTCACGGTGCCCGCGCGCAGCGTCGCGGTGTTCGTCCAGAGCTGACCGTACGGCCGACCGGCCCCCCGCCACGTCACAGTGGCGGGGGGCCGGTCGCATACCCCGGACCGTCAGGTCAGTTGAAGCAGTCCTCGACGGTGTTGGCGCAGTTGGTGGGGTCGTTGTTGCTGATGAGGGACTTGTCGTCGAGCTTGACGCGTCCTTCGTTGTTG